>DNGJ01000298.1:0-11726 GCA_003486305.1 Cyanobacteria bacterium UBA11371 | reverse complement strand
ACAAAAAATCAAGTGGTCAAAATGACCACTTGAAAACCGAGGACAAATTGGGAACGCAGTTTAAGGCATCGCCAAAAACGATCCGTAGGGATGCCGAGTTCGCTACAGCAGTAGATACCCTCAGCCAAATTGGAGGCGAACAGGTTAAGTGGAAGATCCTAAATCGTTCTGCTGGGATGACCAAGAAGGAAGTTATTGCCCTTGCCTCTGAGGCACCTAACAATCCAGCCAAGATCGCCAAAGTTCTGGAAAAACGCTGCCTTCTTGTGAAGCCCGAACAGCCACCTACCCTAGCACATCACCTTACCCTCGAAGTTGGGGGACTTGTTGAAGTGTATGCCCCAGATCGGGAAGATGTTAACGGCAGGTTGGGACGCATTCAGTCGGTAGCCGATAAAACGGCGACGGTGTGGCTGCGGCACATCGCAACTCTCACTTTGCAATTGCATACCTTTAAGCAAAAGGCACTGACTGCCGTGTCGCTAGAAAGTCAACCTGCACTCAAGCAAGTGTGCGATCGCATAAACAGGCTATACAATTTGGGAAATCTAGACCCGTTTGAGTTAGAAATTCTTTCTTTACTAGAAAGGCCAACAGTTCACACTCCCATAGAATTGCAATATTTAGAACAGATTGAAGCCAAGTACAAGCATTAAAAAAGTAAAAAGTCAAAATAAAATCCCCTTTCTTTTGCGTTTTGACTTTTTACTTTTGCTTTGTTTAGTTACTTAAAATTAAACTCTCGTTCTCTTGGAGAGCGCGTCCAGAGCGTGCAAAATCCTCCCAGTGCAGGTTTTCCCTCAATTGTTAAAGTAACTCCCAATCTACTTACTTCAGTTTCACACAACTTTTTTCCATTCTTTTCGCTCAATAAAGCTTCGTTCCAACTCATAAATTGACGCGCATATTTCCCCTCATTGCTCATTGCCCACCGCACGGTATCGGCATTCTTCTGAGCAAATTGACCCTCTGGACTTAACCCCCAATTCAGTGCAGATGCTTCTTTAAGCGTTAACTGCCTGGGGCCAGTCGGATCGAGTTCTGGTACTTTGGCAAACCGGGGAATTGCTAACCCGATAAACACGCCTACAGCAATGCAAGAAAACACCACCCCACTGCCAAAAATCACCGACCAGATATCGTGAGCCACTTTCTCTAACGCAGCTTGTCGCACTAAGGTTTTCACTGAGTTAGAGATGTTGCGATTTTGTACGGCAACAGCCGCTTTGCTCTGATGTTCTAGAAACTGCCGACTGGTCAGCGCCCAATTATCGACAAACTGTTGAACTTGCTCTAGTTCTTGGCTGATAATTGCCTGGGAGTTTTTTAAGTCGGACTGCCATCGAGATTGCCACTCTTTAAAGAAATCGTCAATTTCATCGGGCTTTTTCTCTAACAGCAATTCTAACTGACCTGTTGCCAGTAAAACGATGAAAAGAGGGTCATTTTTATCCAGTCCGTATCGGTAGGCTGTATTAATGACATGAGCGCGAAATTCAGGGTCTTTCCCTTTAAGCACCTGGCTGATTAATGACTCGGTATTTCGCTCATACATCGGTCGAGTAGATAGAGGCGATTGGTTTTGAGCGTCTCTAGACTTTAATCCATCGTCTATAAGTTGCCAAAACTCCGGGTCATCAGGAAAGGAATTTTCTTCTGCATCGGCTTGCTCTGTAACAGCCGAATCTTCGTCAAACTCGTCTAAATCTAAAACCTCTTTTTCGTGCATTAGACCTCCTCATTCCATCAAGTTACAGACGGTTGCGGTTGCTTTTCCACGGGCTTTGCCCCATTTTTTTCTGGCAGTTCAAGGCGGTTTGGGGCATCGTTAAAAAGACCCACGTTTTCTATCAGCTTGTAAGATTCTTCTAAAAACGTGTGCAGTCGTTGTTGACTAATTAAATGGAAATCAGGTTGTTTCATTGCTTGCTGAAAAGACAAGCGCTTGGTATCAATAAATTTCCGCTCTCTCGAACTCAATTGGGGAAAGTCTACGATGGGAATTTGGTGTTTGTGAATTAGCTGGAGAATTTCCTGATGACCTTGCATGTGCGACCAATCTTTACACACGCCAAAGTTACGCACTAAAACGTGCTTCAACTGACCTTCAAAATAATTGAAGGAATCGACGAACATTTCGATGCTATCAGCCGTTCCCCCGCACAAAAACCACTTGCAGATATCAACACCGGACTTTTCTTTAAAATCGGGTGATATTAAATCAGCTTCATCAATCCATTTGTTGATAATGCCATAAGCACGGGCAGGTAGGTTAACGATGACAGGCATTTCTAAGGCTGTCTCAAAAATGATGTCGATGTCAAAGAACTTTTCTTCATCTTCAACTAAAGCGACAACTTGCGCTCCATGTTCGGGATAGCGCTGCTGCACGTCAGGATTTTGGAAATCTCCATCAATTAAGGTGTAAAGCAAATCGTATTTTTGGTTAAATTCGACGAGGACGCGGGTAAACATAGACTTGCCTACACCTCCTTTCTCGCCATCCACTAAATGAATTCTGTTAGCCATAAGCTTTCTCCAACTAACTGAAAGTGGGGCCAACCATTGCTGGGTCGAAACCTGCTAAATCCAATCCGCTATCGTCTACTTCCTCCTCATCTGTCTCAACTGCTACTGAGTCCGTCTCGCCGATTAAATTTGAGCTAAGTTCGGGAGAAAAATCCGACCCAACTGCACTTGCAGCTTGAGATTTTAAACCTAAAAAATGAGGGGAACACTCAGTATGGTGAGCGCAACCTCTTGCGACTAACAACGACCCTAACTGCTGTCGATTCAGTTCCAGACAAGCACTAATATGATCCACCTGATTTAGCAAGGCATTAATGCAATCCCAACCCAACTGCTTATTTCGTTCAGAGTCAGCAGCACCCGCAGCTGAGTAAGCTAAAGCTTTCCAAAACGCTTTATAAGCCTTAAAAGCGGCTTCTTTAGGGTCATAAACGGGGTGATTGAGCAGGTAATTTAATAAAATTCCATCGTCAGAATCTGCATAAGGCTGACACCGCAGTTGATACGCAATTCGTTCCCGCGTTTTACTCATGATTTACTCCCCAATTTAAACATCTGAGTTTAATGCCTTAATCGAAGCCAAATTGATCCACGTTTTACTCACAATTTACTCCTCGATTCAAACATCAGAGTTTAATGCCTTAATCAAAGCCAAATTGATCCACGTTTTACTCACGATTTACTCCTCAATTCAAACAGCTGACTTTAATGTCTTAATCAAATCCAAGTTTACCCGCGTTTTACTCACGATTTACTCCTCCATTCAAACAGGATTCATTGCCTTCTTTTCTCTTGACTGCTCCCCGGTATGGCCCTGAAAGCAAGGAAATGGCATCTAATTGACCTGTAGAGTCCGTCACAGCAACAGGTGGTGTTTCTACATCATTTGGTTCAGTATTTGGCTCAGCAGAAAGTTTGGTATAAGATTCAGTAGGCTCTGAATCAAGCTCGGTATTCTTATCAGTTGATTGCTCCAGTTTATGCTGCAACCCCTCAAACTGAGATTTGAAATAAACGAACAAACCATAGGCATCTGCCAATCGATGCCCCAAACGATCTGGATCTAATTCCGGCGGCACTACAATACCTGCGTGCCAAGATTGAGCATAACGGGAATAATGAGAGCGCAACTCGGTTTTGAGGTATTCGGCTGTACCGCCACAAAAGACAATTTCATCGGTATCTGAGGGCAGCACTTCATCAAGCCAATGGGTTAACATCCTTGTATAGTCAGAGCGAGATTGCTTTACCGCTGCAATTAATTGGTCAATTTCCCGCTCTTTAGCTGCTTCCTCTCGATTGCGAGTTAAACGATAGAAATAAGGACGATTGTATCGATCTCCTGAAGTAGCGATCGCTTCTACTAACCGACCCGCATCATAATTAGAGGTGCGCTCTTGCACGAGTTCGACCATCCGCACCATTCCCAAGTCTGAGGTTTTGCCTTTACCTACAGCACCTCTCGCCGCGACGACTAAAGAGGCATTGCGAAATCCCACCATTGCAAAAGCCGTAACGCGGGTTTTAAAGGCGGCTCCGAGCTTGCTATTATGAACGATGGAAATACCGCCTCCCTCTTGCAGAGCTTGGGTTTTTTCCAATTTGACTGAAAATCTCCCGGTAGGTGTTTCAAAAGAAGCAGCGGCACGACTTAATAATTCAAAGAACTGTTTGGAGTCGTTAAACTCACCGGGGGGTAAGAAGACTGCGATCGCTACACTAAAGTGATGACCCAAGTCCAACCTCCGCGATATCACCCACAAAGCTGCTAATGCTTTGTATAAAGCACTACTGTACTTGAGGCCAGTTAATCCGATATGTGCGTTGAATTGAGATGCGGCTAAGTAACCGACTGCTCGACAATCATTGCCAATTGCAACCCAGGTAATGTTCTCTGGAGAGGCAGAGGTCAAGTTGGGTAGGGTGTATGCGTTGGCTGTATCTCGGCTAACTGGCCCTACTTGCGATTCCATTACGAAGGAACCAGCACCGGCTGTGCGCGATCCTTGGTAAAAGACTCTGGTGGATAAGCCGCCAAAATCCATCACTGCGATCGCATCCGGTACGGCAACTTTTTTCGGTCTTGCCATAACATACTAATTATTTCACTGCTGTATTGATGTTAGGAACAGCAGCTGGCAATAGACTTCCCCCGATCTGGCATTTTAGGATAGTTATACTAGACCCCTCTAATTGGAGGGGGTCGTTTTTGTTGATATTTTGATTTCCCTGCATCCGATTTTCAATTCATACAATGAATGTACAAAGCTAGGTTATTTTATAGTCAAATTAATTTGACTATAAAATTCCGTCTTTTTAATTCTAGGTAAGCAGGGAGGTACAAAAAATTTAAACCAAGGTCGTGTAGCCATAAAACTACTTATACAAGCACCTTGAATCCGAACACCATTCAACCCTACCTTGCTTGATCCAGAAATGGCTTTTGCATCCATCTAGCTGTCTTATAGAAGGGCATATAGTTGGTCTGCCGAGCCAATCTACTACAACTGTCCATTTAGGTCGGCGAGATTGACTTAGTGATAACAAAATATTTTCGCCGCACCCATCAGGACACTTCAGGCAAGCCCATTTTTTTAATTTTGAGTCGCCAACAATAATAACCACCCCTAGCTTTATTTCTTCTGGAAATGGATGTCTTGAAAACAACTTGGCGTAAAAGTCAGGCTTTTCAATAACGTGGAAGCCTATCAATGCTGAACGAATTAAGTTTTGCACCACAATCACTCATCCCACTAAACCCAGAAATGGCTCAACATCTCCTATACCCCAACACTCAGCTATTCCGCATACAGAACAGTTTGGATTGGGATTGGCTCCTTGCCTGCGATCCTCCATTAAATTGAATTTGCGTACTCGCTGTGCTATTGCGCCGTTGGCTCCCCGGAATCCTTGGAGGCGATGAATTAATTCTTGAATCGCCATCGTTGCTACGTCGGTGGTAAAAATTACTACAGATGGGCTGGGATTGCCTTCTCCAATAACATAAGCTTCAGCTTTCCGCCGCTCGTACTCGGCTGGATTGGTTCGCTTAAGCGATTCTTCTCCGGCAAGAGTAGTATTAACAATGCCTCGACATAAAAGACAAGGATGATTGGGTAAAAGGAATGTTACTCGACCGTCCAAAGCCTTAATTTCTGGAGGCTCTCCATCATAAATTTCAATTGCCAGCCCCATATCAATGACAGGCGTTGCATAGTAATAAGCAAATCGATTTAGAAAAACTCGACCTGCGTTATCGTCAGTGCAACCAAAAATGATATCGCACGACCTGAGAGCATCGTAGCACTGTGGATCGCTAATCGATGTTGGAAAAGCTTTAACCTGAACTCCAAATCCTAATTCTGTCAACGCTTGTTCCAGAACTTCTACTTTAAGACGCTTGGCATCGGCATCACTCTGCTTTGCACAGTGTAGTCGATTTAGATTGGTATCTTCTACTTGGTCTTTGTCAAACAGCGCAATCTTCTGAATGCCTATTCGAGGCAGAAGTATAGCAACTGCACTTCCAGTAGCACCGCAACCAACTATTCCTACCCGCATCATAGAAAGATCCTGCGTCAAAGCAGGCCCAAATGCTAATGCTTGACGGTGAAATTTTGGTGCTAGTTCACCTTGTCCTCGTCCTTCGTAGTGCAATCTAATCGATTGACCTGCAACTTGAATTACTTGCAAAGGCACATACAAGTTTTTACTAATCCACAACCGACCAACGAGTTCGCCTGCGGGGGTCATAATAGCACTCAAGATCTGTGTGCTGGCACCGTTACGGTTCTGTGCTAGCTCCAACAAATCAGGCTCGTTAGCATCATCTTGTTCGGAGAAGCAAGCAAAACCTGTTCCGTGAGTGTGAAAAACAGCTAATGTGAGTCCCTTAGTTTGAGCTATTTTCAGGGCGCGAACAAATGAATCAGTTTTCCAAGTAATATGTAAGGGAGAGCGAGAAATTACTTCGTCTTCTGGAATAGTTAAGACTTCGTGCGAAATAAATTTGAGATGTGGCTGACCATCCCAAGGATCGGAGGCGATAGCAGCTACTCCGCACAGCACGTAAGCAGCCCTTTCGTACCCCTCGGCTGCAATTAAAATTTCGTTCAAGCGATTGGCATGGGGTTGTTGTAAAACTAAACGAGCAACAGTCAAGCAGCCACCTCCAAAGCATTTTCAATACGCTTGAGCATTGTCCAGATTCCATCTGTTCCAAGTCGCCATTCATTGTTATGGCGCGACCATCTCTGCCACTTTTGGCTATTAAATACAAGTGGCTGGTCAGCAGCCGTTGGATACTTTAATCCTGGGAGCAATTTCACCCAAGGCTGAAGGTAAAACATATCGGGTGGAGCATCAGGATAGCATGAAGGCAATAGGATTAAAATGTCTGCTTGCTCGGTATCATACCGACCAGGCGGCAGTTTGAATCCTTTGATGACTATTCCTTTTTGCTGACCATCTATCACTTCATCAAAGTTCAAGCCTTTACTCTCCAGGTATTGGCGATCCTTTGCAGGTAAAAAACTCATACTCTAGCCCTCCGTCGTCGCGGTTTTACCAGTGAAAAATTGCTCGATACCTGGTCGCTGCAAGTCTACCTGTTCGTTATTGGCAATTAAGCGATCATCTCCGCTGCCTCGAACTTCCAGCCAAACGCCGTAAGCAACCGGGTCAACACCTGCTAGCTGCTTTAGCTTTAAACCTGTAATGACTGGTGCGCCCCACTGGAATCGCCGACCGTCAATTACAAAGAAGAAAGAGCGATCGCTATGCCAGGTGATAAATTTCTCAATCCCATATCGCCTTAAATCAACCGTCTCGTCTAGCCGAATCTCTTCTAGCTGACCGTCGCTGAGTAATTGGAAGATTAGATACTCATCAGCAGGGCGCTTGGCAGCTTTGTCGAGTAACTGCTGCCCTGTTACTACTGGATCTTCAAGGGTATAGCCTACGTTGTCTATTTGGACTTTGTAGGACTCTTGCTTTGCTACAGCCATTTTAACCTCCTGAATTGCTAGAGTGATTTTTGATTGCTAGTTAGCAATTACATTTGTAGTATTGCACTTGTGACTTAAAATTGCAAGTAAGCAATTAGCTAGGGGGTAAAATGACAAAAAGCCAGTTTGACGTAGGCGCTTTTTATGCAGCGCTTGATAGTCAGCGGCTGTCTAAGCAAATAACGTGGAAGAAAGTGGGAGAAGAAGCTGGTGTCAGTGCTTCAACGTTAACTCGGATGTCTCAAGGAAAACGACCAGACGTTGATAGTTTAGCTGCATTACTAAAATGGTCAGGTCTAGATGTTGACTCTTTTGTCAAGCGCGAACCAAACAGCAACGATAGTAGTGAACCTTCCCAGCTTGCTAAGATAACTGCTTACCTTCGCAGTGACCCAAATTTAACAGAAGAGGCAGCGGAAGCGATTGCAGCTGTACTTCAGGTAGCATACGAAAAACTTCGGAAGAAAAATCAGGATGAAGCTTCGTAGGGGTTTTAAATCTGAGGCTAACGCTTATTCTCGTGAATTTCGTGCTGAGCTTGGGCTGAAGCCCCACGAGCCGCTAAATCCTTGGTTCTTAGCTGAGCATTTAGCAATTCCGGTATTCTCCCTATCCGATTTTAAAGAGCAGATTCCTGATGCCGTTGACTATTTAACAAAACAAGATCTTAATAGCTTTTCTGCTGCTACTGTTTTTCTCAACAGCTACGAACGCTTAATAGTGAATAATGATGCTCATCATCCGTGCCGACAAGCATCTAACCTTGCTCACGAACTCAGTCATGCTATTTTAAGCCACCCAGCAACCCCTCCCTTAGATGAGCGAGGTTTGCGCTATTTCGATCGGGAAATTGAAGACGAAGCAAATTGGCTCGGACCAGCTTTGCTGGTTTCAGAAGAAGCTGCAATTTACATAATTGAAACCGAGATGGAAATACATGATGCCGTTGAACACTACGGCGTCAGCGAACGCTTAATAAATATGCGAATAGGGGTAACAGGCGCTCGTCAACGTGTAGCAAGACGCAAAAAATGACGCAGTTGATGGACAGGGAGTGAACACCAAAGGTTGGCAAAAACGTTTGCCCTCGCAGGTAGGAAACCGCCGTTTAATACAGATAAACGCCCTTTTGTCAAGTATCAAGTCAACTGCACCAACTATAAAGCCGCATCAAGGAACTGAAAGCGGGTACATGGGTCAAAGAAGGAGTAGCGTCGCCACCCCTTCTCCAGACTAAGCTCAAAAGCTAGTCTTCCTTACGAACACCTTTGAATGGTTCACCGTTTTGCTTAACATCCATAAACTGTCCGGTTTCAGCGTTACGCTTAACCCATTGCCCAGTTACAGGATTTTGGACTTGGCTGCGGTTGTCCACAGCACCACGGCGGTAGCCCTTACCAGTATTCTTTGCCATCGGTTTATCACCTCCTATAAGTCTTTTGACTGATGTAAAAGCACTTTTACATTTACAATCATAATTAGTAAATATAAAGCCCACACCTTTTACAAACCGCCTCACGCCATCTAGCGCGTTCGTAAGGGAGTATCAGCTATGAAAGAGATCGTCGCTGGCAATCTAACCCGCTACCGCAAAGGTCGAAACCTCTCTCAAGAGGAACTAGCATCCCAGGCGGGGGTGACTCGCCAGAGCATCCACAACTACGAAAACGCCAAGACCCTACCCGATAGTAAAACTCTCTCGACACTCGCCCGTGCTTTGGGCGTTAAGCTAGATGACTTGCTACGAAAAGAAAGCACCTTGGCGTTACCCAACTTCCGCTTTCGCGCCCATACCTCCTTTGACAAAAACCCCCAATTTGCAGCTCAAGTGTTGCGGCTGCTAGAAGACTACACCGCCCTGGAACAGGCAGTCGGCATTCCCACCTATGCCCCAGAAAGCACCCCTTGTCACCAACTAGAAGGCAACGAAAAGCGGATTGCCGAAATCGCCACCCAGTTTCGTCACCGATTGGGATTGGGAGATGGCCCGATTCTGAATTTGTTTGAAGCTGTGGAAGAGATTGGCTTAAAAGTGCTACGCCAGGATATCCCAATTCCAGGGTTTTTTGGGCTGAGTGCCTGTAGTCTGGCTCAAGGAGCTTTCGTTTTAGTCAACAGCCACAACATCACCATTGAAAGGCAGTTGTTTACCACAGCGAGTGAAATTGGACACCTAATATTCCATCGAGACGAATATCAAGACAACCTGATAGTAGAAGGAACTAAAGAGGAAGAAAAAGCACAAGAAGCAGTTGCTAACCACTTCGCCAGTCATTTGCTAGTGTCTCAAGAAGCTCTAGAGCGAGCCTTAAATGTGTTCAGTAACGTCATTGAGTTAAAAGCTCACTTCCGCGTCAGCTACACCATGATGCTGATGCGACTGGAGCAAATGGGAAAGCTAAAGTATAGCGATGCCATTCAGAAAATAGGTGGAGAATACAAGCGACAGACTGGTGAATCCCTCCCTAAAGAAAAAGAAATTGAGCCAGCATTAAGTATTGAAGATTCCCCAGCAAACCAACGCTTTACTAAATTAGTTTGGCAAGCACTTGCAGAGGGCAAAGTTTCAGAATTAAAAGCCGCCGAGTTACTTAATTTATCTGTTAACTCCTTGCGGCAGTCTCGTAAAGAAGCCAGGGTGTATGCTATTGATGCCATCTTCTGAGGGGCTGATTCTGGATGCTACAGCCCTAATTGACTTTTGCTGGTTGAATGAATGGGAATGGTTACAACAGCAGTACAGCCCTCTGTATATTGCCCAGGAAGTTTTGGATTCGGATCGGCTAGAAGTAGCGACAAAGGAAGCTGCTATGCGCTACCTGGAACCCATTGCCCTCGATACTGAAGAGATGTTTTTGAGTTTCATGGAATTTCGGATTAAAGCACCGCTACTCAGTGAAGCTGACCGCTCTACTTTAGCTTTAGCTCGTCACCGCTTCTTATTGTGCATCAGTGATGACAGGCTGATGATTGAGGTCTGCGAAGAATACGGCATTGCCTACATTCGGATGCTGCGATTATTGAGCCAAATGGTACAGACCGGACACAGAACGATTGAAGAGGTCATAGAGATGGCTGATACGTTAGTCAACGAGCGGGGGAAATGGATTGCGGAGACAATTTTGTCAGGTTGGAAGCGCTCATTAAATGACTTATAAATATGCAAACCTATACAGCGCATTACGTTGTTAATACTATTTTAATATCAAAGACTACAACTAGGTGTTGTTTTTTATCTTGCAATTGACAATCTCAAAAATTATCAAAAAAATCTTAAACGTACCTGACTTGCGAAAACCCCCAAAATTAATGAATTTGGGTTCAATCCAGTCTGCCATTTTTTGCAAGTTTATGCAGGTTTATGCAAAGTAATGCAATTTTATGAGTAATTCACTCCATCAACATTGCAGTAAAGTATTGCACTCTTTGGCATGAAATTGCACATAATTGCATGAATTTGCATGATATTGCACTTAGGAAAATGACCAAAAATGACGCTTCATCGTTAGTAGCAAGCAATGGTATTGTGATCACAAAATGACTTTTTAGCACCGATATAATAGTCTAAGCTCTCCCTCCTTTTGCGGAATCCTAACCGCAACGGAGGGATAAAGACAGCTTAAGCTTTTTATTAGATTTAATTACATTATGTAGCTGCTAATATTACAATTTAAGCAGTGGACTAAGCAGAAATACACCTTGAAATGGAATAAGGTTTTAGAGCATCAAGAAACTGGTACGAGCAGTAAGCATCTTGAACAAACCACCCAGTTAGTTGCGTGAATGCCAATGGCAGTGTGGCGAGCGCCATCCAGGAAAGTCAACTCTAGCCATTGAGTTCCAAATACATTGTTATCCCCAATAATCCCCTCCAATTGGAGGGTTCAAAAACCACCTTTCAAGCGGTAGTCAGGATAGTTGTAAGTTCGTAGCATAGGGAAAATGGGGAAAATATAAACTTTTTAACAGCAATGAAACTGAAACCATTACCCAGGACTAAACATCAGACAAAGTTGTCAAATCACATTCACATTCGCCTAACTAACTCTGACTATCAACAAATTCAAATGTTAGCTGAGGAAGTTAATCTAAGCATGAGCGAATTTGTCCGTCGTGGTGTAACAAGACGAGCTATACCTCGTCAATTAGCTGCATTTGACCTCAAAGCCCATTCGTGCCAGGTTAAGAAAG
>DNGJ01000413.1 GCA_003486305.1 Cyanobacteria bacterium UBA11371 | reverse complement strand
CGCGATGATTACGTTCGTGCGTTGGTGCGGTGGCTAAGTCAGCAGCTTCCCCCTGAAACCGATGAAATTATTTTCTGTGGCGGTACGGCGGAGTATTTGCAACCAGAATTGTTGCATGATTACAGCCATCTGTGCGTTATTTGGAACGCAGGAATTGAGATTTCACCCCAGCTTGATACCGCTGGAATGGGGTCAAGAATTGCCGACGTGCTGGCGTTGTATAAAGCATTTTCACTGATAGTGAATTGCTTGGTTATTAAAAAAGATGGGTCACCCACCAATCAAAATGTAACAGCAATACCTCGCTCCCTCGTGACTGCCGCTGCCCAAACCAATGGATGCAACGACGACCAGAAAAAACCCAAAGGATTTGCAGAAATGCCCGATAAGTTGTAAGGCAAATTGACAAATTAAAAAATGGATTATGGCAAGAAAAAACAAATCAGAGGAAACAACAATGGAAACTTCTGTAGTTGCTTCAGAAGTAGACAAGCGGGTAGTAATAATCACTGGAGACAAGGGAGGCGTTGGCAAGAGTACCTTTGCGAGGGGATTGCTGCAACTCTACATCAATCGAGGATTAAATTGTCTCGCCTACGATTCGGATAAATCCAATTCCCAGTTATATCGACACTATAATTCCGCAGGTTTGGGAGTGAATTTAATCGATATTTTTACCCGTGGTGGAGCGGACGACTTGATGATAGACTTGGACTCCAAGCGTCCCCGTTTGGCATTGGTAGACTTACCAGCCCAAGCCCGAACTTTTTTTGAAGATTTTGAGAAAGATTTGGGTGTCTTTGATGCAGTCAAGAGTTTGGGTTACCAAATTACAATGGTCAGCGTCGTGAGTCGAGTCAAAGATTCAGTTAACGTCTTGCGATTGCTGTTTGACTACTGCGGTCATCAAACCAATTACGTGGTAGTGAAAAATTTATTTCATACCGCTGGAGATGAAACTAAATTTGAATGCTACGACGATTCCGAAACAAGAAAATCGGTTCTGGAATTTGGAGGCGTAGAAATTTTGATGCCGGATTTATTCTATAAAGCCTATGACTTTATCGACCGCAAAAACATGAGCTTTGGTGAAGTCTTAACCACCAACGATCCGGAAGTCAACATTGCAATTCGTTCTCGCATCGCAGCTTGGATGAAAACCTTTGAAGAAAATGCTTTGTTAGCATCAGCTTTGTTAGGATTAGAAACCGATGCAGGAACGCAAGCAGCCTAAGCGACTAATTATCACTGCTGGAGATGCTAGGGTAGGTAAGTCAACGATTTCTAGATTGTTGTTGGAACTGTATTGTGAGTTAAACCTCAAGTGTCTTGCCTACTACAATGGTTCCCGAAATAAGCTTGCTGCTTACGAGTTACTTGTACCAGTGGGTGAATTAACGCTCGATAGAGGTGGAGCAGATCGATTGCTAATAGATTTAGAGCGTTGCTTTGATATCGATGTGGTTATCACCGACTTACCAGGGCAAATTTTAAATAGATTCAAGGAGTTTACCAGAGAAACGTTGTTGTTTGACGCCGTCAAAACTTTGGGATATCGGATTACTTTTCTTCATCCCATATCCCACCGAAAAGACTGTGCTGATTATCTGCAAGCCTTGATTGATTTTTGTCAAAATCAAGCCGATTATCTGGTAGTTAAAAACCATTATTTTCGCGAGGATTTTCCTTACTACTATAATAGCCAAGTTTCAAAGCAAATCGATGCAATAGGCGGCATAGAGGTTTGTTTGGGTAGCTTGTGGACAACCACTTATGAATCAGCCGAAGCCTCTGGTTTACCCTATAGCGAAGTTATCTCTAACTCGGAAGCGAATCTGATTGAACGTTCTCAAATTTTTAATTGGATGGAACAGTTTAAGCAGCAGCTTTACGAGTCAGGGGCAGCCGCAATTTTAGGATTGTCACGAGATACTATCATTAGCAATTTTTCAACAGGAGATTTCTAAAATGAATGCAGTCGTAACAGGTTCCGAGCAATTCAAAGCAATTGTTTCAGAGTTGATACAGCAGTCCGGTATTAATCCCAAAGACCCGATGTTTCAGGTTTTCAAAGCTTTAGGAGAAATTGAAGAGGGGTTAAAGGCACTTCCAACGCAATTGGGGACGGTGGTAGAAGGCTGGACGGTGGAAATTGACCGACATCTGGATAAGGCAGCAGATGTGGCTATTGTGCAACAAAAGAGTGCGATCGCAAAAGCTGCTCAAACCCTATTTACACAAGCAAATCGCCAAAATACAAAGTTTGGCTTGGGTGCTTTGATTCCGGCTGGGCTAGTCTTATCTGGTGTTCTCATTGGCATTTTAGCAACGGTGATGATTCCTATATGGCGAGGCGGTGGTTTAACCGAACCAACCCGGCTGACATTAGAAGAAAAAAATGCTTTAAATTGGGTACTTTCTAATGAAGGAAAGCAAGCGCGAAATTTATGGGAATGGAATCGGTTTGAATTGTTTGTTTGTCAAGCGAATTCTGACCGTCTTAAAGGGCGTTGCGCCATTTGGATTGTTCCTTATAACCAACGTCAGAAATATGTGGATCGCTTAAATCCGTAAACGGTTTAAGCCAGCCTGCTTTAGTGGCTTTGACAGCGGCTTGATAGCGATTGGAAACTTCTAATTTCTCTATAATTCTGTGGACGTGAGTTCTCACGGTTCCAACGGCAATATGTAAACGTTCGGCAATGATTATGTTTTGTTCGCCTTGAGCAATGAGTTCTAAAATTTGGATTTCTCTGTCTGTCAGTGAAATGGGATGAGTTTGACAATCAATTGACTTTTCTATTTTGGTTTTTTGAGGGAGTTTGCCGTTGGTATTGAGCAAGCCAATCACTGTTTTTCCAATGCCAGGATCGATCCAAACCTCACCTTGAATAGTGCTGTAGATTGCTTCAACCAGCTTTTCTTTTTTACAACTTTTGACGCAATAGGCATCCGCACCAAATTTGAAGGCATTAATCACTGATTCTTCGTGGCTTTGAGCGCTGAGAATAACAATCTTTATTGGGGGATGTTCTCGCCTCAGTTTTTGGATGAGTTCGAGGCCATTGAGATCGGGTAAGATCAGATCGACAATGGCAACATCTGGTTTCAACGTTTTTACAAGTTTCAAGCCTGCTAATGCTGTGTCTGCTTCCCCAATTAGATTGATATTTCTTTGCGTTTTAATGGTTTCGCCGATACCGAATCGCATGAGTTCGTGATCTTCTATCACTACCAACTTGATGGGATTCATGGCTGTTGTAAATTTGGTTGATATTTTCTTAGTATAGTGCGTGAAAAATTCGCCCAAATTTCCTTACCCAACTCTTTAAAAAACTTAAAAAACAATTTGATTGAATATTACTGGATAGCGCCATTCACAAATGAGAAAATCCTTGATTGATTCAAATAAATGGAATAGGCGTGCGAAATAGCCAGGTTTAATAGCCTAAATTCAGTAGATTTATCAATTTTTGGATTTGGCAACCAATCAGAACCGAGAAATGGCTGTTCGCCGTTTCCCGAAAAAATTCGTTAAGCTGATAGCAAATCCAGAATAAAAGACATAAATGAAACAGCCGCGTCACACTGTTAAGGCATCGCTAGATACTCATTTATCTTTCTCAAAAAGTGTACAATCTATCCCATCTTTGGGACAAATTTTACTAGCAGATGGCTCTCCAGATAGCGGTTTTTTGGTGGAAATGATGTTAACCAAAGCCGGATATAGGGTGACTTGTACCTCGTCTGGGTTAGAGGCGTTAGCGCAAATTGAGAAAAACTGCTTCGATTTAGTGCTTCTGGAGGCAATAATGCCAGATCTGGATGGATATGAGGTAACGGCACAAGTGCGTCAAAATCAGAAGTTATCTTTTATGCCCATTGTACTGATGACGGATTGCGATACTCCCAACTTAGTTTATCGGCTAGATTGTGGCGCAGATGATTTTATTTGCAAGCCAATTAAACAGAAATATCTGCTGGCAAAGATTCGGGCATTTTTGCGGTTGAAGTCTGCGATTGATGAACGCGATCGCACAATTGCCAATACTCACAAAATCGCATTGCAGCGAGAGGATTTTGTTCGACAACTGACTCATGACTTGCGTAATCCATTATTGGCGGCTCACGAAGTGTTAAATTGCTTAGCACAAGGAAATTATGGTCGCAGTTTGGACGATTTTGAATCTGTAATTGCGCGATTGATTCGGAACAATCAAAATCTTTTGGATTTGGTCAATACTTTGTTAGCGGTTTACGAGTACGAAGCTGCTAAGAAACCTTTGTCGTTTTTGCGATTAGATTTGGCTCAATTGATTGCAGAGGTGATTGAAGAGTTCAAACCTTTAGCAGTTGCTAAAGGACTGACAATTGATTCGCAACAGCGCTTAAGTCCAGTCTGGGTAGTGGGCGATCGCTTGGAATTGCGCCGGGTGTTCGTCAATCTGATCTCAAATGCAATTAAATTTACCGATTCGGGGTCGATTTGCGTGAGTTGTTGTTTGTCCGATAGCTCTCAATTTGTTGAAGTTTTAGTGCAAGATACAGGAATTGGAATTGATGAGGAATACTTTTCTGATTTGTTTCAACCGTTTCACCGGGGAAATCATAACTGTTTAGGGACGGGATTGGGGCTTTATCTTTCCAAGCAAATTGTGGAAGCCCATCAAGGTTCCATAGAGGTTAGATCTGAGTTAGGTAAAGGGTGTTTTATTAAAGTTGCTTTGCCTTCAGGTGTTTCATCCCATTGATCGCAAGTTTCCCTAAGATTAATCTATTTCAGGTTGTGGTAGTGGGGGATTGATGTCAGTTACCTGTTCAATACTGTAAATGTATTTAAAGGTTTCAATCTCAGATTTAGACAGGGTATTGATGACAATCTCAAATGTTAATTCGTTGGGAGCTTTGGTGGCTAGCAAGGCTTGCTTATTTTCCATTTCTAGCGGCTTATTTCTATCGAGAATCAAAATATAAGTTCCCGAACCAGCTGTTTCAAGTTGCGCGGTGAATTTCTCTGACTGATAGACTTGAATGTTATTTTCATCTTTTTCGCCCATCAAGTTCAATCTTTGTAGCATCAAGGGGATGACGTATTGATGGATATCATTTTGTGTCTGGCTGTTGTTGAGTTGAGTCTCTTGATCGTCAATTAGTTCTATATCCGCCCAGGTTATTTCTGATGGTTCGGGTTCGACATCTTTTGTTTCTTTGAGATCTATGTTATTAGCTGTCTCGAAATTTGGCTCAATATAGGTGTGTATATTTTCGCTCTGTTTTTCAATGTCAGTAAAATTTAAGACGGTTTTAATCGAGTCTTCCACCGATAATCCATTGTTGACATTAAGAATCATCTGGGAAAGAGCTTTAATCGAGTCACTCTGAGAAATTGGTTCAATATTTTGACTCGGTTCTGCGACTGGTTGATAGTCAAGGTAATCGATAATTTTGCTCAGGGTGAGTGCTGTCTGACCAATTGAAATATCGGGATTAACGCGGCGGCATTCTTCTGTTAGTGCGAACAGAGCGTCGGTTGTTGTTGCCATAATTTTTCTGACATAGCTAGCCTAACACCATTCCCAACCAGATTTTAGGGAAATTGTTTGCAGGTTTGCTAGTAACTTTTGATAGAGAGCGGCTTCCTGTGTTATATCAAAAGTTATACAGCAATTCTTGGATTTATTTTTGTTGAGTAATATGGTTGAGCGGTTGAATGGTTATGCGCGAGCCTATTTTTAAACCTAGCCTCTCTACCTGACCTCCGCGTAATTCCAACACTTGATTGACTGGAATGCCTGAACTATAAGTTGGACAAGGGGTAGTTGTGCAAGGAGAGGCTTTGGGTGCGATCGCTTTTACCACCCCATCTTTTAGAAATAGGATATCCAAATGTATCTGCACATTTTTCATCCAAAAGTTAACTGTCTGTGGTGGATTAAATAAGAACAGCATTCCTCGGTTTGCTGGTAGATCGGTACGGTACATTAAACCAACAGCTTGCTGCTGAGGTGTGCTGGCTACTTCTAACTCAATGACCTGGTTGTCAACTAACGCTTTTGCTGAAATAGAGAGAGATTGAGGTTGATGACTGCTAGAAAGTAAGGTGAGAAAAACTGGCGCTAAAACTAACAATATACCTAATATCCAGCCAATTCTATCAAGGTTATTGGCAACTTGATTTATCCAGGAATTACCGATAAAACGCGAGTTTAAACCTTGTACTTTTAGATTGGCAAAGGAAATAAGATGCGTGGATCTAGCTCGTTTTAAATTAGCCATAGGTTTTACCAAATCTTTTGTTTGAAGCGATCGCTCTCAGTGTCCAGTTTCAGGAAAATCCGTCTTAGAAGGCGGATTTTCTTGAAACTCCTCCCGCTTTTGTGCCAGCGGTAGCGCTTTAATCTTTGTTTAAGCCAAAATATAGTAGCCTTCTTGCATAGGAGCAGTAACCTTGACCGTTCAGCTAGACCAACCTGACTTCAATCGACTGACCCGAATTGTGCAGAACTTACCCGACTTTGCAAACGTGCGCGATCGCAGACGCTTAGTTACAGGGGCTTTAGAAGGCGTACCCCAAACAGATGTTATCCTGGCACGGCTAGATTTGGATGGTGCGCCGATGGGTGTTTCCGTGGAAGTGGTACGCTTGTTGTCGCAATTCGGACGGGTGGCTTACGGTAAAGAAGCTTTGGGAGTCTTCCTCAACTACATTCAGCCTTTTACTGGTGATGAAGATTCAGACTTTATTCTAAATCTATTTCAAAAATACCCCCTCGATACTCCAACAAGTCCTAGCCGCCTAATTGACCGATGGCGGGGAACGGACAGTTTAGCAGATGTGCAAGAAAAGATTATTGGGGAAGATACTTTACGCCACATTTACATTTTGAACCTGGCACTTGAAGCAGAAAAAGCGGTGGTTCACCTGCGGACTCCAAAGGGAATGGGTACAGGTTTTGCGATCGCATCTAACCTATTAATGACGAACAATCACGTCATCGCCAGTCGGGAAACAGCCGAACAGACTGAATATACCTTTAATTATCAACTCGATATCAACGGCAAAGAATGCCCGATTCAGACAGTTCAGGCGCTACCGGAAGGTGCATTTTATACCAATGCTGAATTAGACTACACGGTAGTCACTTTGAAAGATGCGCCTAAGTTTGGCAATCCCCTCATCCTCAAAAGCAAGCAAATGCGGCGAGATGACCGTGTAGCCATCATTCAGCATCCGGGCGGACATTTGAAGAAAATCTCAATGCAGAATAACTTTGTTGCCTATGCTGATAATAAGGTAGTGCAATATACTACTAGCACTCTACCCGGCTCGTCAGGCTCACCTGTATTTGATGATGAATTTAAAGTAGTAGCAATTCACCACAGTGGAGGGATGTTGCCCGAACCGAATACGCAGCGGCGTTATTTACGCAACGAAGGTACGAGTATGATAGCTGTTTTAAGGGATTTGCAGGCAAATGCACCGCAGATTTATGCTAGTTTACAGGGATAGTTGAGTGATGGCAATCAGTAACAATAGTATCCAACAATTATTGCCTCTACTCAGACCCTATTTGTGGAATGAGAATGAGCGCAGAGCGTATTTGATTAGAGCGTTAGGAATGAATACACCTGTGTTGAACCGCCTGATTTTGAATACGCCTGTGGATGTTTTCATCACTAGCATGGTGGAAGAATTGGTAAAGTTCGGAGCAATATCCTCTGGAAAACAAGCCCTTTGTGCTGTGTTGGAAGTGATTAGTGGAGATGTAGGTGAAGATGTAAATTTACGTATACAAGAGCTGTTACAACAGATTAAATCCGAATTAGAGCCAACGAGAAATTTTTTGATTATAAATGAGAGGAAATATACTGAAACGCCATTTATATTAGAGGAAAATTTATTTGGCGATCGCTCAAATTTGATTTTGGGAAACAGCGACAATAATACCAATTCATACACTTTTCTAGAGAAACTACTGGAGGCAGGGCAGTGGAAAGACGCAGATCGAGAAACTAAGAATATTTTACTCAAGTTTTCTGGAAAACAAGAAGCTGAGGGTTTGGGAGTCAAGGAACTAAGAAATTTACCCTGCGAAGTTCTATTTGCTATCGACAAACTCTGGATAACACACAGTAATAAGCGTTTTGGTTTGAGCATACAGCAAGAGATATGGCAGAGAGGAAAATTAAAATCAAGCCCATCAAAAAATAAATCTATACTATCTAAGTTAAAAGATATTTTATGGAAACCTGATGAAAAGGATAACAATGAAGATGATAACAGTACAAAAGATAATTGGTACTGTTTTGCTGAACAAGTAGGCTGGTATCAAGAAGGTAGGTGGATTCCCTATAAAAGCTTAACTTTTCAATTAAGTGCTGCTGAAGGAAATCTCCCCTACTGTCGAGGTTGGTGGAAAAAAATGAGATATCAATATGAATCACAACGTTTTTTTGAATTAATGTCAAAACTTGAAAGATGTCGCGATCTACATCAAAAATAGTGGCTGTGCTTTATATTTTGAAGTCAATTGAAATATCTTATCAATGACAATAAGTAGCAATATTATATCAAGATTATTGCCTCTTTTAAGACCGCTCATGGAAGATAAAAAGGAGCGTCGAGGATATTTGGATAGGGCGTTGCTTGATGCAGCAGTTCTAAAACGTTTGGATTGGGATATGCCTGTGGATACTTTCATTACCGATATGGTCAAGAAACTGCATGATTTCGGTGAAATCGTTTCTGGCAAACCCGCGCTTTGTGCTTTGTTAATCGAAATTCGTCAATACGTGGGTGTAGATAAGCAAGTACGCATTGATGAACTGATTGTAGAAGTTCAGACACAAGGCGAATTTCTCCCCAATCAAACACCGCCTAATTTACTTTTTGACTTGCTACTGCAAATGGATTTTAAGCAGCAAGCGCGGTTAGTTAGAACAGTTATGGACAGACACCGAACTGCTGCTTTCTTGGTTCATGGTGAACCTTACTGCGGACAGCAACTTTTGGTAAATCGCTTGTTCCGGTTGAAGTCAGAGTGGAAAAATATATCGCCAATTAAAATTGACGTGAGTCATAACGGTGCGGGTAGAAGTATCCCTCATCTGTGGCGACAATTAGCATCTTGGTTTCGTTTACCAAAGGATGTTGAACCAAAGGAGATTATTCACAAAATATGCGATCGCCTTTTTACTCAAGACGTAATTTTAATCTTTTACACCGTCGATTATATGCCGCCAAATGTTCTGATGGCGTGGTTGCAAGAGTTTTGGGTACCACTGGTGTCACAAGTTGAGGAAAATTGCCCTCATAGCGAACGAAATACACATTTATTAATGTTTTTGGTGGACAATAGTGGCAGCGTTTGTGAGTCAAATATCCTGCTAGCCAAGCAATTTGATGAACCAGATTACCCACGAATACCTTTACACTTACCACCCGTCAGCCCATTTCCACCAGATGTGCTGGATGATTGGATTGATATGGTGACGGCGATGGAGAGTATGCAAATACCCGCAGGTTTAACATCCAAAATATTGTTAGAAAAGACAGAAAACGGTGTTCCAGAATTTGTTTATGAAGAAATTTGCTACCACTGCGGTCATAGTTGGGAAGGAGAATTGGCAAAATGGCTGATTTAGCAAGTGTACTCGCTGCCAGCGGTAAGCAGTTTTACACTGGCAAGCCAATTTCAGCAGAAGAGTGTCAGCAGTACGGACTCGCGCCTTACTTGCCTTCGCCGGAACTCGTCAATGCTGTTAACCTTGCCATCTTTTTACAGCGTCCTCTGTTACTCAAGGGCGAACCTGGATGCGGTAAAACCCGCTTGGCGCAGGCGGTGGCGCACGAATTGGGATTGCCCTACGAGGTTTGGTATATTAAGTCTACAACTAGGGCAAGGGATGGACTCTACACCTACGATGCTGTCGGTCGTTTACACGATGCTCAACTGAATCGGATAGGAAAACAAAGCCTTTCTAAGGTTGACAATCTCAACAATTACATCAAAAAAGGGGCGCTGGGACGCGCTTTTGAAAATCCACATCGCACAGTGGTACTGATTGATGAAATTGATAAGGCGGATATTGATTTCCCTAACGATTTGTTGCGGGAGCTTGACGAACAGCGATTCACCATTGAAGAAACAGGAGAAGAAATTAAGGCAAATTACCCGCCCATTGTGTTTGTGACTAGCAATGATGAAAAAGATTTACCTGATGCGTTTCTGCGGCGTTGTTTGTTTTATTACATTAAATTTCCTTACGCACAGTTAACGAATATTGTTCAGGCTCACTTTTCTGAATCGGACACTGATTTAGTAGAAGCGGCGGTGAAGCGTTTTATCGAATTGCGGCGGAAAATGGAGAAGGGTAAGTCGGGGAAAAAGGTCAGCACCAGCGAGTTGCTTGATTGGTTTGCGGTGCTGCGGCAATTTCCTAAAGATGAGGTACTGAAGCAGCTTGAAGGAGAACTGCCATTCCCAGAAGTTTTGCTGAAAAAATGGGAAGATCATCTGCGGTATCTGAAAAATGAAGCTTGAAGAACTGCCACTGCTGGATATTTTTAACAGCCTGAGACAGCGGCATGGTTTGCCGTTGGGGGTTGATGAGTATTTGGCAGTTTTGCGTAGTTTGCAGGCTGGCTTTGGTATCGGCAGTCGTCAGGAATTGGAGCAGCTTTGCTGTATGTTATGGGCAAAGTCAGAGGAAGAAAATCGCCTGATTCGACGGTTGTTTGGGGAGATGTGGAAACAAATCGAATCGCACCCAGTAAATTACGATTTGATCGCAACAGAAAATTCTCCAGTCTCTTTAAATGAAACTCGCTCCAGCACTGACACCTCAAGTTTAATTTCAGACTCACCTACACAAAAAAATTACGAATCTTCCTCAATCCAAACAGCAACAACCGAAGAATCTTCTTTTGATGAGCCATTACCAGATTTAGAAACACCTCCCAGCATCACCCCCGAACCAGTGCAAGCAGTCCAAGCTGTGCGGAGTAGTCGTGGGAATAGGGAAATGAAACGCCCCCGCTATATGCTTTTAACAGAGTATTTCCCGGTTACCAAGCGACAAATGAAGCAATGCTGGCGTTATCTGCGCCGTCCGGTGCGCCAAGGAGTACCCACAGAGTTAGATGTTGAGACGACAGTGGCAAAAATTGGGCGTGAGGGGATTTTACTGCAACCCGTACTGATGCCACCCCGTACAAATCGCGCCGATCTAGTGTTACTAATTGACCAAGAAGGCTCTATGGTTCCGTTTCACGATTTGTCGCGGCAGTTGGTGGAAACGGCGCAACGGGGAGGACGGTTGAGAACAACTAATGTATTTTATTTTCACGACTACCCGGATGAATACTTGTATCGTCATCCTGCGATGCTTGATGCCAAGACTGTTTCTGATATTTTTGAGGAAATTGGAGAAAGGGCGGCAGTATTAATTGTTAGCGATGCCGGAGCAGCACGGGGAAATTTTGACCAAGAACGGGTTGATAATACTAAAGCGTGGATTGAACAGTTACAGCAGTCGGTGCGTTATTTTGCTTGGCTCAACCCAATGCCGAGTGAGTGCTGGCAGCAAACTACGGCTGGGGAAATAGCCCGTTTTGTACCGATGTTTGAGATGAGTTCTCAGGGGATGAATGCGGCGATTAGCGTGTTGCGGGGTCGATATATTGCTGGGGAGGTGATGCACTCATGGCTGATGTGACGACTGATATTAACCAAACCCGTGCGATGAGAATTTCCCAGCGACGGGTTGAAGGGTTTGCCCAGCAGTTTGGAGAAGCACACCGCAACTTGGCTCGTCATGCGGCGTTTCCTTTGGTACTTACGCCCGATTTACTTTACCAAATTTGGGCAAACTTTGTCCCCGAAGCCCCTTGGACTGCGGTGGCTCATGTGTTGCTGTCGCGTTTGTGTCGGCAGGTGGGCTATGAGATGTATGAAATGGATATAAGCGATCGCAATCTGTTGTTGCGGGAATTGAAGGAAAAGTTTGGACAGGAAAGATTTGATGAGTTGGGAGAGTTTTTGCTGGATTATGTGGCGCAACGATTGACTGATGATGCAGATACGCGGGACTTGCGGGAGGCGCAGGAGTGGACGGCGTTGGCATATACGAAGCCAGCTGAGGTAGCGCGGGAGTTAGCGCAGGCGTTGAGTGAGAGAATGCAGCAGGAGGATATTGGAGAGGTGCTACGGTTGGCTTCATTGGTTGAGACTTTAGCAGAGCCTTTGCTGGGGGCAGGGTTTGAACCTTTATTGGTTTATAGTCGGGGAGTAGATAGTTTAGCTCGTAGCGATCAAGTTTTAGCAACATTTAAATTGAAAAAATTGCTTGCATTAAATACTTCTAATTTCTCAATTCCTAAAGGGATTCTAGATGCTAG
>DNGJ01000128.1 GCA_003486305.1 Cyanobacteria bacterium UBA11371 | reverse complement strand
ACTCGGTAATACCACATCCAAGCGGCTGGATTAATCGGTTCGCCGACGCTGCCCAGTAATCGCAGGGAAGATAAATCCCGCGCTAAAGGCAAAGCTTCTCCCATTTTCATGAAGGTGCGAATCGCAGTGGGAGCGGTATAAAAGATGGTAACGCCGTATTTTTGGATAACATCCCACATGCAACCGGGATTTGACTCGCGGGGCGCGCCTTCGTACATCACGGTGGTAGCGCCGTTGGACAGGGGGCCATAAACTAGGTAACTGTGACCTGTAATCCAACCTACATCGGCGGTACACCAATAGATATCCGTATCTTTGAGATCGAAAATCCACTTGGTGGTGATGTGGGTGTAGAGGTTGTAACCGCCGGTGGTGTGGACGACGCCTTTGGGTTTTCCGGTAGTACCAGAAGTATAAAGGATAAACAGGGTGTCTTCGCTGTCCATCGGTTCTGCTGGACAGTCATCGGCAGCTGCTTTCCGCAATTCGTGCCACCAGTAGTCCCGATTTGTTTGCATATTAATGGGATGTCCGGTGCGCCTGACGACGATGACTTTTTCGACGCTGGGGACTCCGTCATCCGCAAGTGCTTTATCGACTTGATCTTTGATGTGGACAACGGCATCTTTGCGCCAACCGCCATCGGCGGTGATAATAACTTTAGCTTCGGCGTCGAGGAGTCGGTCTTTTAATGCTTCGGCACTAAATCCGCCAAATACAACGGTGTGGGGTGCGCCGATTCTGGTGCAGGCTAGCATTGCGATCGCTACCTCCGGTATCATCGGCATGTAGATGCCTACGCGATCGCCTTTTTGCACGCCCATACTTTTGAGGGCGTTTGCCATTTTGCACGCGAGTCGGTGCAATTCGCGGTAGGTAAATTTTAAGCTATCACCCGGTTCTCCTTCCCAGATTAAGGCGATTTTGTCCGCGCGATCGCTATTTAAATGCCGATCTAAACAGTTGTACGAAATGTTTAACTTTCCTCCTACAAACCACTTGGCAAAGGGCGGTTGCCAATCGAGTACTTTATCCCATTTCTGGAACCAGTGTAATTCTTGTTCTGCTAATTCTGCCCAAAATGTTTCGGGGTCATTTTTTGCTTTGTCGTAGAGGCTTTGATATTCTTGTAAGCTTTTGATATGCGCTGTTTGCGAGAATTCAGCGGGGGGCTGAAATAGTCGTTCTTCTTGCAGGATTGATTCTATTGTGGCTTGCGACATAGTTGTTTACACCCTTTTGAAAATCAGACTATAATTCGGCGGCGGATGGCAATAATTTTCCGCCTTATTTGTATTACTCGCTTCGCGTTAGAATATTTTTTATTGAACCGCAGAGACGCAGAGGACGCAGAGGTAAGAGAAAAGAAGAGGTTCTTTCGCAGAATTGCGAAGCGAGTAAAGATGCGATCGATTTTGCTGGAGATGCACTTCACCTCCTCGCGGTAGAAGTCGCCGATTGCTTCTGGTGTTGCTGACTCAATCGGCGTCTGATATAAATGTTTGACTATATCATAAGGGGACGGGGCGCAACCCATGCAACTGCTACACATAATTAAACAATGGCATGGCTGTATTGATTGCTAATTGCTAATTGCTAATTGCTAATAGGGGATAGTTATTTTTGTTTTTACTAGATAAAGTTTATTTTCTACTAAGACGTTTTTTGGCTAGATAGATTAAGTAAGTAAGTAGTTCGGTGCCGATACCTTGATTTTGATAATTGTCTCTGACTACAAAAGCTACTTCTATAGCGTGGGTTTCCGTGTCTATGGCATATTGTCCAAAGATGCGATCGCCTCGATGAATCCGACTAAATATTTTCTCCTCTGAAGCAAACTTTTTCGGATACATCTGCTTCAGTTCATCCAGCGTCACCCTCCCAGTATCTAAACTCATATCCCACCTCCTGGGAATGGGTAATAGGTAGAATTCTTCCCCATTACCCATTAGCAATTAGCAATTAGCAATTAGCAATTACAACTCAATCTCGACTTTGACTAAATCGTTGCTGGTGCGATCGCGTTTAAATCCAACTTTTTCGCAAACGCGCTGCATGGCTGTATTTTCCGCCAAAATATCGCCCCGCACTTTGGCGAGTTTCTCATCGCGCCCAACTTGCAATAGCTGTCGCAGTATCTCGGTACCCAATCCGCGACACTGATATGGATCGGCGACTAGCATGGAGAATTCCGCTTCGTTGACGCCGTGCAATTTGCTCAAACGTCCAGCTGCGAGAATTTCGCGATCGCCCGTTTTGGGATGCTTGTATTCTGCCACGAGTGCCATTTCCCGGTCGTAGTCGATGAAGCAAATGCGCGTTAACCTTTCGTGGGCGATGCGCCGACTCAACTTCATTAAATTGAAGAAGCGGAAATAAACGCTTTGTTCGGATAGGGTTTTGTGGAATTGAACGATCAGCGGTTCGTCTTCGGGACGAATGGGGCGAATAGTTACTGGTGTCCCGTCTGTCATCGTCCACTCGGAGATATATTGGGTTGGATAGGGACGAATCGCTGGTTTGGGAAGTTCGTCTTCTTTGGTATCCGGTGTATGCAGGACAATCCGCGCATCGAGGGCAATTAGTCGATTCGAGGAAGCCAGCAGAGGATTGATGTCAATTTCCTTAATCCAGCGCTGTTCTACGACCAATTGGCTAAATCTGACCAGAATCTGTTCTAGACCGGCGAGATCGACGGGTTTGCGTCCGCGCACGCCTTGCAGCGCTTTGTAGATTTTGGTATTTTCCATCATCCGCCGCGCCAGGGTGGTGTTGAGGGGTGGAAGAGCGATCGCGCTATCTTTATACACCTCTACTAATTGTCCCCCAGAACCGAAGAGCAAGACGGGGCCAAATTGAGGATCGATGCTGCTACCGATAATTAATTCGTAACTGCCATCGGGATTGTACATCGGTTGCACGCTCACACCCAAGAAATGCTCTAACCCGACTTTCTCGGTCACCGATGTTTTAATCTTTTGATAAGCCCAGCGGACTGCATCGGCGTCGGTGAGGTTCAACTGTACGCCGCCGACGTCGGTTTTGTGGGTGATTGTTTTGGACAGGAGTTTGAGGACAACTGGGTATCCGATGGAATTAGCGATCGCCACTGCTGCGTCTTCGCTATCAGCTTCTGCGGTTTTGGCAATTGGAATCCGATATGCTGCTAAAATTTCCTTTGATTCCACTTCGGTGAGAATGGTGCGACCCGACTGGCGTACCCCTTCGAGTATCTGCGCCACCATTGCCCGATCCGGTGCGTTTTCCCCATTGGGAGGCATCATCGGCGTTTCGTAGATACCGCGCAGGTTGTAGCTGTACTTCCACATTAAGTTAAACAAGCGCGCGGCGGAATCTGGGTAGCGATAGGT
>DNGJ01000462.1 GCA_003486305.1 Cyanobacteria bacterium UBA11371 | reverse complement strand
TTGGATAAATCTTCTGCCGTCATGTTACTAGGGGAAATTGTCACGCGCTCAACTTGTTGCCCCAGAGTAGAATTAGCCAAAACGCTATTTTCTGGGCGATTAATTGTGTCGTTCACAATCCCAGGATTTAAGATTGGGTGGTCAACAATAGTACGCACGGCAATTCCCATTAAGCGTTGAGCTTCCCATTCTTCATCTTTGCCGTAAAAACTCATTAAATAGTATAGGTCTAATCTTTTGTGCAAGTTTAGTTAATTCACCTTTGGGACGCCTTGTGCGTAAGTCTGAATTTTGCCAAGCGATGTTGGGACTAACGTGATAAAGATAAAGATTTATTCCTAATTTGGGTGTATTATTTGCCGATGATTCTGGTCTAACTACGGTGATTTTCGCATGATTGAAAATCTTAGGCGATCGCACATTGTAAAAGTCTTTGTAGCGTGGCTGTGACGGTAGCGATCGCGTTGTAGTTACTCATAATTTTGTGGAGTTGGTAGATGGGACAATAGGTAACAATCCCTATTTGAACAACTGTAGGCTGCTGACGCTAAGGCGTCAGCACCGCAAGCGTAAATTAAATAAGATTGCTATGGGAGAAATTATATAGTGCTATGCAAAAAAATCAAAGCATTGTGTCCTGACTGGGAAAAACCATGCACGAGTACCAAAAGCGCTCAACTTCGCCGTCAAATGCAGCATTACAGGCTTATCAAAGGAAACTAGCGGCAGACGCGGCAAGTAGCAGCTTTGGGTCGCTAACCCCCACAAATAACCCAGAACAGCATACAATTGCTAAAAAACGCCTCCTGCCATCACAAATGCTCCAAGCTAGCATCGCTCGCATGGAGCAAGCGAGGGGCAAGGCGAACGATTCCTCAGAGTCTAATCTTCAAGCCGATATAGTAGATCCCAGCAGATCAACCGCAACAACCCCGTACTCTTCTGAACAAGAGCAAAATCAACCAATTCAGGCAAAGCTGACTGTTGGCGCACCAGGGGATAAATACGAACAAGAAGCCGACAACATGGCAGCGTCTGTGATGACGATGCCAGATGAGGCTATACAGCAGCAAAGTCCTCCTCAAGAGGAAAAAGAAGAAATCCAGAGGCAACCTCTGGCTAATTCCATCACCCCATTGGTGCAACGCCAGATGGAAGCCGAAGAAAACGAAATCCAGATGAAGCAGGGGGTGCAACGCTCAGCAATAGATGGCAATGCAGAGGCAAGTCCCAGTATAGAAAGCCGTCTGGCGAGTGCATCAGGTGGAGGTAGCCCTTTACCCAAAGACGTGCGCGCTTTCATGGAACCCAGGTTTGGGGCAGATTTTAGCGCCGTGCGGGTACATACCGACAGTTCTGCGGTGCAGATGAATAAAGAGTTGGGGGCGATTGCATTTGCTCATGGTAGCGATATTTACTATGGTGCTGGCAAGGCTCCTGGTAAAGATGAGTTAACCGCGCATGAATTGACTCATGTAGTGCAGCAGGGAGGAGGAGGTCAGCTACAAAAATCTGTGGGGCAACAAGGAAATCGGGACACTGAGGCGGTGGCAGCTTCATTGACACCACTGGTGCAGCAAAACGTAATTGCCCCCCGTATTCAACGTTGGGTTCTTCCCCTAGATTGGTTAGATTACATTGGACTAGCTGCTGACGTAGCAGAACGTATTTACATAGAGCTTGGTTATGAGGAAGGCCAAGAGAAGGATTTTAAGCGTTTTGTTAATACTCTTTTTATTGCCATAGATCTCGTATTCGCAGCAACGCCTGGTGCTGGTGGTGGAGGACTAGCTCTTCGTGCTTCACACTCAGCGGGCGTGGCAGCCTGGGCAGCTACTCCAGACTCAATTAAGTTGAGGATTGCAGAAGAAGTTGCTAAAAGGATGGGATGGTCTGCAACCAGAGCATTACAGGCTGCCAATGTCTACTTTAGTATGAGTAGCGATGGAGAGGGAGAACGGCGTAATGTTGAGTCTCATGATAGTGAAGGAGGTCACACGGAAGAACGCCACATTGGTAAGTCAGAAAATTGGCTGCGTAATCGACTTCAGAATGAACCTGCGAGAGACTTTGCATCTTCTTTCCGCAATGAGGCAATTGCCAATCGTACACAGGGGCAATTTGTAAAACAGTTTCGAGAACAGATACAAGCTTGGTTAAAAAGCGGATCGCAATCGACGTTTGTGAGGGACTTTGATATGGGTGAATCGGTTGGTATTGTGGTTGAGCGAGGCAGGAAGGGTGCTATGCTACCGGCGGTTGAAACAACGAGAGCGCGGGTGGTGGCGGCACGGGACAATTCATCTGAGGGCTGGCACATCGTAACGTCCTTCCCCATTAAATAGTTTGTTTGAACATAGTAGAAGAGGAGGGTAAGTAGATGGATCGGTACGAAAGGCTTTATCCAAACCTAAAATATTTTTTCAGTGCCTTTTTTCACCATGATTGGCTGTATATGTATAACTGGCAGGGACAGTCGCCATCATTTCAGGTTGTTGTGCGTGACTTTAAAGCTAAAGATTCTCAAGCAGTTACCCAAACAACTCGAGAGTTAGAACAATTCCTTGCCCAGCATCTGACAGAAGACGATGAGGATCTCCGTGAGATTGTAGTTCATAAACTTGGAGCAAACTTTTATGCTCCTGGAATAGGGCTAACCTATCAACAATGGTTGCAAGAGATCCTGACTATTCTCAAAGAATGATAAAAGACATGTTTTTACTATGCCTTTACATTAATAGGTCGAAAATCCTTCCACTAAGTGGAGGGGGTAAGTAGATGGATCGGTACTCAAGGCTTTATGGAGAACTCAGACAGTTTTTCGGTGGCTACTTCCACCAAGATTGGACTTATACCTATGACTGGCAGGGACAGCCGCCATCATATCAGGTTATTGTGCGTGACTTTAAGGCTAATAATTCTCAAGCAATTATTACCCAGGTAACTCAAGAATTGGAACAATTCATCGCGGATCATTTGACATTAGAAGATGATTGGGATTTGGGTCAAATTGTAAACAACGAACTTTTGTGTTCTATTTACGCTCCTGGACTGAAGCTAACATATCAACAATTGTTGAAAGATATCCTGACTATTCTCAAAGAATGATCCCTCTATCAGCGGAGGAAGGCACCAACCCAGCCGATAACTGGCACATCCTAACGTCGTTCCCATTAAATAGTTGGGTTAAACATAGCAGTGAAGGAGAGTAAGTAGATGGATCGGGACAAAGATAAGTACGAAAGGCTTTATCCAGCACTCAGACAGTTTTTCGGTGGCTACTTCCACCAAGATTGGACTTATACCTATGACTGGCAGGGACAGCCACCATCATATCAGGTTATTGTGCGTGCCTTTAAAGCTAAAAATTCTCCAGCAGTTACCCAGGTAACTCAAGAATTGGAACAATTCATCGCGGATCATCTGACATTAGAAGATGATGAGGATTTGCGTGAAATCGTAACTCGTGAACTTTGGTCTTGTGTTTACGCTCCTGGACTAGGGCTAACATATCAACAGTGGTTGAGAGATATCCTGACTATTCTCAAAGAATGATGGAAGAAATGTTTTTACTATGCCTTGACATTAATAGGTCGAAAATCCGGACAGAAGCGCTAGGAAAAAACAGGTTTTATTGTGATGAACAGTTTGAGAGGGATTATGAGATTGACCTTGAGCAAGTAGAGGATGTCAGAGAAATATTTTACCTGATATGTGAGGAATTAGAAAACTCTAATATCGTTCAATTCCAAGTTGAAGGTTTCGGAGAAGTACCCTGGCCTGTTGATGTATCAACAGATTTACTAACCGTGCTTGAACAACTATCCGATTTATTAAAATTCCTAGATGATCCGGAATCTAAGACTAGCAATCTAGATTTTTATGAACAGGGAATTCAAAGAAGAATAAAATTTAGAAAATTAGGAGACACAATAGAACTCAATTGCAAACCTTTTCCAGATATCAATAGCAGCGGCAGTAAACCCAGCGATCCTTGGGGTCAGGATATTGAAGAAGAACCAATAGAAAAAAAATTGTTAAAAACAATGATTTGTCAAATACTTGAAAGCTTTGTTTCAATAGCAAATGAAATTTGCCCAAACTTGACAAGCCATAAGTGCTTTCAAGAATGGTGCGGCGATCAATATATAGCAAGTTGTTTGAAGCGCTCAACATCTGGCTAAAGATTAGCGTCTCGGTCAAACTAACAATGCTCACGCTCTATCGCGAGCGAGTACGGCACCAACTCAACCGATAACTGCCACATCCTAACGTCGTTCCCCGTTAAATCAGCCATGACCCCCCCAAAAACAGAACAACAACAAACTGACAATTTCGTTCTCCTAAACCAGCACGCACTCTCCATATGTAAGCTCCTAGAATGTTATCTAGAAGCAATAGAAAACCCAACAGGTGAGGCAA
>DNGJ01000406.1:7423-11819 GCA_003486305.1 Cyanobacteria bacterium UBA11371 | reverse complement strand
CCCCGACCCCCGCCGCCGCCACCGACCCCCCCCCCGCCGCGCCCACCGCCGCCGCCGCCGCCGCCGAAGCCGCCGCCGCCGCCGCCGCCGCCGAAGCCGCCGTTGCCACCGCCGCTGCCGTTCCAGCCCTCGAAGCCGCCGCCGCCGCCGCCGCCGCCGAAGCCGCCGCTGCCGCCGCTGCTGCCTTCGCCGCCGCCGCCACCGCCAGAGCCGCCCAAGCTACCGCCAGTGCCGCCAGTGCCGCCATAGCTGCCGCCGCCAGAGCCGTTACCGCCGACGCCGCCGCCGCCGCCGCCAGAGCCGTTGAAGCTGAAGCTGCCACTGCCGCCGTTACCTCCAATCGCCTGATTATTCGAGAAAGTAACGTTACTTGCAGTGACGCTGCCACCATTGATAAAAATGCCTCCCCCCATGCCAGCGGCACCCCCACCGCCAGAACCTCCGTTTCCACCATTGCCGCCTTGTGCTTTGCCTCCGGTAATGGTGAGGTTGGAAAAACTGACGTTGCCGCTGTTGACGAAGAAGACGCGGTATTGGTTGTTGCCGCTGATGGTGTTATTGCCGCCAACAAAGTTGATATCGCTGGTAATGTTGGGCAATAAACCACTTAGGGTAATGTTACCCGTAATATTAATCGTGTCTAATCCAGGGTTTGCCGCTTCGTTGTTGGCGTTGTTGATGGCGCTTTGTAAAGTGGCGAAGTCGCTGGCGGTAAAGGTTGCCAAAACTCCTTGATACGCTTCCATTACGCCTAGTTGAAATGCTAGGGGTGCTTCGATGTATCCCGTTGCGGCTTCTAGTATCCAGTCTCCGCCTAGTGCGGCATTCCCGGTGAGGTCATCTGAGGCGGCGATATCTGCGTCGGTGAGTTGGGCGAGGCGGGTGAGGAAGTTTGTCGGCTGCGTTGTTGTAAGTGGAGGCAGAGCCTCCAAATCCTCGTTCCCAGGCTGAGCCTGGGAACGAGAATATCGAGGCTCTGCCTCCCGATTAGAGTCTGCGGCAACGTTGCAGCCGTAGAACAAAATATCGGCATCGGGGGTGAGGCTTTCTCGCCACTGTTGTAGGGATGGGGCGTACTCGGTTTCTAATGTCTGTGCGTTGAGAATGCTGCTTCCCAGTTGGATGCTGCCTTCGCTACCGTGGGAAACGATGTGAAGGGCGGAAAAATTACCGCCTTGGAGGGCGGCGGTAATTTGCGCGATGCCGTCTTGGCTGGGGTCAAGCAGAACAACTTGCGTACCGGCGTGGGCGCTGTCTATCAGAGTTTGGTAGTCGGGTACTGTGGCGTCAATAAAGACTATTTCTCTACTTCTAATATTTGTATAACCAAAATCGCTATTAGCATTTTGCAAAAGGTTGAGGTTGCTGTTATTTATTGCTGCCATTTACGACATCTCTCTTAAGTCATATGTTTCCAACATATTATTCATTGAATACATGCGACGCCAGGATTTTTTTACCGATTAGATTTTTCTTCATTCTTGATTTTACTAACCGGATAAATACGTATTTTTTGCCCAAGTTTACATAAACTACATATTGATATGAGGAAAATTTGCGGTAATTACGTAGATAAATTGTTGATAAGTTGAAAAAAGGCTTTGAATCTGCGTTGCTATTTGCGTGAAATCCACATAAAACTAGGAAATTAGGGAAAGTCGGAAAAGTCGGGAATTTAAAGTCGGTAAAGTCGGAAAAGTCGGGTGCGTTACACTGAGTTATACCAAATCGGCTTCGATTACCCCTTTTATGGCTAACGACTGAAGTCGCGCCTACACAACCAAAGACCGCCTACGCGGTCTAAGTGATAAAGGGGGTATTAAACCCGGATTTGGTATTAACGCGGATTGCAAGTGAGTGAGGTACAGCGTTTTCGCTTTGTTTGTGTAGCGGCACCCTTAAGGGTGCCCGCACACAGCTGTTGGTGTACCTCATGCGTCTGCAATCCGCTATAACGCAACCTAAAATAGGAACAATAGTTGTGGCTGGTGTTCGAGAAGATTGGTTTCCTACTTCTATTTGGTATTTTGATGTTGAAGATTGTCAGGATTTGAATCAAAGGCTGTTGGTAGCTATTGAAGAAGAACGGAAAAAAGATAGTAAAGGGATGGGCGATCGCTCTACTGTTTTGGGCTGGCACAGTCAGGATATGCTACACCAAAACGAGGCGTTTAAAGATTTTGTCAGTTATGCGATCGCTAATGTTTTAGAAGTAGCTCAATTTAATCGCTGGGATTTAAGCAAAGTTCAGCTAAATTTACTCAATTGTTGGGCGAATATCAATGGTAAGTTTGCTTATAATGTTGTTCACAATCATCCCCAAAGTCTCTTGAGTGGTGTTTATTACGTTCAAACTTCTGAAAACTGTGGCAATATCTTTTTTAAAGATCCAAGGGATGTGGCGGTAATGATGGCTCCACCCGTTGATGAATACACAGTGTGGACTTTTCAAAAGATAGTTTATCAACCAAAAGCAGGCAGGATGTTAATTTTTCCGAGTTGGTTATCGCATGGAGTTGAACCAAATTTGAGCGATGAGGATCGAGTTTGTCTTAGTTTTAATGTGGGATAGTTTTGGTGTTGAGGCACTAATAGACCTCTCCAAAAAAGAAATTATCGTATAGGGCGTGTTCAGAGATCCTGGGGGGGTGAAGCAAAAGGAGATAAAATCTAGGGTTTTAAACATAAATTGTCGCCCTTTTGCTTCACCCCTACACAAAAAAATTCTATTTTGGAGAAGTCTATTAGATCTAGGTGCGTTACGGCTAGTGCCTCAACACCCTACATATATACCCCATCAATCCAAGTACCGTGGAACCCGTATGGTACTCGTTGAGGGATCCCAATTCTAGCAACAGGTTCAGCAGCAATATCTTTGCCACTTATTACTACTAATTGGGAAGTTTCTTTCTCCTCATCGTAAACAAAAGTTATCAACCAACCATCATCTTCATCCGTCGCACCTTTTCGCGGTGCAAATACTGCTTCACCGCCGTAACGTCCCCGTCCAAATTCATGAATTTGGGAGTTACCTTTAACAAAGTCGTACTTAATTAAACCATCAAACAATGGCATCGCAGTTTTTGCCGCGCGTGCGGTGTAACCGTATCGGGTGTGACGACCCAAATATTGCTCGTTTACGCGGGGAAATTCTGAGGGAATATCATCTAAAGATGATTCCAAAACTGCCCCTGTTTTGAGATTGAACCGCCACCGATGCAAGAAGGGAATATCGCTGTTGCTGTCTTCGACTGCTTCGGTAGCAGCTAGTACGGAAGTGCCTTGCATCCGACAAGCAATCAGGACAATTTCATCGCCTTCTTCATAGGCATTTAAGGTATGAAAAACATAACAGGCGGGTGCTTCAAACCAGCGGATGTTGCTGTTATCTCCTCCTCGTGGTAAAATACCAAAGCGACTTGGAGTATCTTTTTCAAACATAAAAGCTGGTTCGCCCCGTTGCATTCTTTCTACTCTGAAAGTTAGGGGTAAATCCATAAAAATGGTGTAGTTTTCGGTGATGGCAAAATCGTGCATCATCACTCCGACTGGCAAGTCAATGGGGACTGTTCGCAACAGCTTACCTTCGGGCGAAACAATGCTATATTTCAGGTAAGGTGGCTGTGCTAAAGAGTAGCCAAAAAACATCATTTCCCCAGTAACGGGATCGACTTTAGGATGGGCAGTGAAGGGAGATTTTAAATTACCTCCATAGGTGTAAGATCCGACTGTTTCTAAACTGGGTACTTCGATGCTGTGAGGTTCGCCGCCTTCCCAAAGTGCCAGCAAGCGATTATCGTGCCAAACTAAGGCTGTATTGGCGACGTTTTTATAGGGGCCATAGGGATTATCTTTTTGGGGAGGTTCTAGGAGTCCCGTCCAGATAGCATGACCTGCTTCATGTTCTATTTTCCATCCCCGCGTTTGGATGTAGCGATCGCGATAGGTTGCTTTACCGTTACTAATATGCACCCCGTGCAACATACCATCCCCATCAAACCAGTGATATTGACCTTTGGGAGGAAACTGGGGATTAGGGCCATTTCGCACAAACATACCGTTGAGATCGGCGGGTAATTCGCCAATTACTGGTAAATCTTCTGCTGTAATTTCCGATTGTACGGGGGCAAAGTTGCCTTCTAGATAGGGATTGCTTAGTACTGCGGTCATGAAGATCGTTTGGTGGATGAAAAAATTGCACTATTACCAGGGTAGCTAAATGCTTTGCGATCGCCGATTGTCGATCGTAGGATTAAATGATGCGATCGCATCATTTGTCAAGTTCAGCATGGCGTTGAAAAAGCTTACCTTTACGTTTGACGCGATCGTTGATGACTTAGTGGAAATTTTAGAAGAGTGAGCGATATCCTTGGGCTGCGCGATATGCCTCCAGCAC
>DNGJ01000406.1:0-7128 GCA_003486305.1 Cyanobacteria bacterium UBA11371 | reverse complement strand
ATGCCTCCAGCACGCTGCGCGATCGCAAATCTTGGTGCTTTGGCTTTGGGGGAGTGGAGTTTGAGGCGAAAGGTGCGTCAGCTTTGGACAATCGGGGCATTGTCGGGAATAAGACATCTTCCGGTGCTATGATACTACTGATGATACTATTGCCTCATGAGCAAATTAAAGAAATTAGTAGAGCAATTCCTCAATCAACCACCGGAAGTACGATTTGAGGATGTGCTATATATTTTGACAGCCTTTGGCTTTGAAGAAAAAAGGTCTAAGGGTAGCCATCATAGTTTTCGAGACTCCGCAGGAAGAACAATTACTGTACCCAAAAAAGGCGGACAGAAAGTTAAAGGAGTTTATGTCCAGCAAATTGTTGAGCTATTGAACTTGGAAGAATGGAGCGATGAAAACACTGAATCAGAAGAACAAGCAGATTGAAAAACAACCACTGGAATATTATTTGAATCTCCAGTATCCAGTCACACTTTACCCGGCTTCAGAGGGGGGATATGTGGCTCAGATTAAAGACTTGCCTGGATGTTTAACTCAAGGTGAAACTGCCGAAGAGGTGATAGAAAACATCAATGAGGCGCGCGAGTTGTGGATTGAGACAGCTTATGAATCTGGAGACGATATTCCTTTACCAAGTACTGAAGTGACATACAGTGGTAAGCTACTCCTGCGGATGCCTAAATCTCTGCATCGCCGTTTAGCCCAACAGGCTGAACAGGAAAATGTAAGTCTCAATCAGTACATCGTGTTTCTGTTGAGTAAAGTGAGTTAATTGAGAGAGTTTGGGGGAGTTATTTAGAAATTGGGAATGATGCGATCGCTCTGAAAAATCAAATATCTACAAGTTTTTGTTTGTGCTTTGATTTCATATACCGTATGGAGGTAGCAACATTAATGAAACTACGTAAAATCTCTATTAAAAACTTTCGCAATCTTCGTAGAGTAGACGTTTACCCCAGAAAAATGACGGTAATTGTTGGTGAAAACAATGCTGGAAAGTCTAATTTTATTCATGCCTTACGCTTGCTTCTCGCTCCAGAAGCAGAAAGATTAAGATTGGATTTATCAAAAGATGATATTAATAGCGCTGCTTACGCCGCCCGAGAGAATTATTTTTATATCACTGTTGAAATTGGAGATCTCCAGAAACATATAGAAGTAGAAACTTGTTTCAAAGAGCGTATAGATAAAGATGGTGATGAGACTTTCGTCACTATCCAGGGGAAGTATGAGCCAGATGAGGATGGAGAGTATATCTGGAAAACAAAAGTTTTACCACCAAAGGGACGTTTTAATGATTCCATTCCAATGTCTCGTAGTATGTCTCGTGCTGTTCCTCTTTACTTTTTAGATGCTGTAAGAGATGCGACGCGAGACACACGAGCAACAGGAGGAAGTTTATTAGCGCAGTTGTTAAGTGAAGTAGACTACACAGATGTTCAAGATGATGTAAAAATACATATTGCCAATGCTAACACTGCCTTAAACAAAGGTCAGGATATCGCCAAATTAGCTAATGGATTAACCAAGCAATTAACACTACAGGTTCCAGGTGGACAAAGCAAAATATCAGTGGCGATCGCTCCTGAAGAGACATCTCGGCTAGTTAATAGTTTCCGTCTTAATATCTCGAAAACACCAGGCTCTTCACAATCTGAAATATCTCGTCACGGCACTGGACTACAAAACCTCATATTGATGGCTATGTTTCGGCACAAAGTTGCCTCAGAAACACAAGGCACGCCCATTCTAGCTATTGAAGAACCAGAAGCTCATTTACACCCTCACGCGCAACGCAGCTTATTCAAAGATTTGAGTTCAATTGATGCGCCGATTATTCTAACAACACATTCTCCTGCAATTGTAAAGTATGCAGATCCGTTAAGTCTGGTTCTCTTTCGTTCCACAGCACTAGATGAGACAACTGCCTACCAACTAAATCCTAATCAAATAGACGATAGTAACCGCAAGGATCTAGCTCTACTTATGAGAGGAGGGCGAGCCGATCTATTCTTTGCCAGAGCAATCATTATAGTTGAGGGTGAAAGCGAACTAATTGCATTACCAGCTTTTGCAGAGATACTTGGTTGCGATCTAGATAGGGATGGGATATCTCTAGTATCAGCCGATGGAAATAATTATGCTTTTATTCTTAAATCTTGTCAAGCAGATCAATTTGCAATTCCAACTACTGTGACTTATGATACTGATGTTTTGGAAAAGGAAAGTAAACTCCTTAACCAAGCATATAAGGCAGGACTAATCGACCAGACAACATATCAATCTCATAAATCACAAATTCCCGATGCGGGAGTTAAACGTAAGGAAGTTCTTAGGAGTTTAGGTTGGATTGGTGCAACTGAGTGCTTTGAAGAAGAAGTTTGCCAAAATGGATACCTAGATGTAGTCATTCAAGCAATCAAAGATGCAGATCTACAATATGATTCTCAGACAAAAGCTTTAGAGGATCATTTACATAAAGAGAGTCTAACTAAAGATGCTAAGGGAATTACTTCTTTCATTAAGAAGAGAGACAACCTTAAAATTCCTGTAGCGCGTGCAGTTGCTGATGCCGCAAAAACAGTAAGGTCTGTTCCAGATTGTTATGCTCGTGCCATTCGGAAAGCTGTTTTGGAAAGTGTTGGTGGAATTCCAGTAGATGAGTACTTTGAAATACGTGCCTGTTCATGTGGTTTTCTAGAAATAATGCTAAAGACAATTGAGTCAGCAAATGCCTTAGATGCGATGCAGCAATTTCTGGATGATACGGGATGTGGTATAGATGCGATGAGTATATCCAAATTTCTTAGAGAGTCAGAAGCAGGAATGAGTCTTCGCGAGCAGGTAAAATTTGCCGTAGCTGATGCAGTTGAGATCGCCGGATGTCAGCAATATGCTGAGTTAATTCGCAAATCAACGTTTTCCATTTCTGGTAGTGGAGAATTGTAATGTCTTTAACCCCAGAACAAGAGTACGTTGTAACAGCAAAAGATGGTCATATTATTGTACTAGCAGGCCCCGGTAGCGGAAAAACGCATACTATAATAGAAAAAATTACTTATCTTTTTAGCAAAGATATTGTTCCCGCACCCTATGGTTTACTTGCTATAACATTTACTAACGCTGCGGCTAATGAAATGCGATCGCGTCTACGTTCAAAAGGCTTCAGTCAGTGGAATCGTATTTGGGTTGGCACTTTTCACTCTTTTGGACTCTATTTGCTTACCTGTTATGGCAGCGATATTGGTGTACGTGAAGATTTTAATATAGTTGATCCAGAAGTGCAAAACTACTTTATTAAGCAAAGTTTCCCAGGTTCTTTAAGTGATAAAGAAGTTAGTAACTTAAAATCAACAATTGATATTTTAAAGAGAAAAGGTATTTATCCCAATATGGGTGATGCCGAGCTAGACAATAAACTAAGAATTACTTACCACAAATATCAGGAATTTCTCAAAGAACACAATTATCTTGATTTTGGAGACTTAGAAGCGCTATCGGTGAGATTATTGCAACAGTCGGATCTGGCTAGACGACTATTCACAAACTTTTTTCGTTACATTATTGTAGATGAGTTTCAGGACAGCGCCGAGCGGCAACTAGAAATGATTCATATTTTAGCTCAAGGAGCTACAGGTAGCACTATTGTTGCAGATGACGATCAGTCGATTTATCGATTTAGAGGTGCAATAAGGGAAAATGTTTTGAAAATAAAAGAACGTCTTCAAGCCGAAGAAATTGTTCTTGGAGCTAACTTTCGTTCCGATCGAGTTATTGTCGATGCGGCTAAATCTGTAATTGGATATGAGGCTAGCCGAACACCTAAAGAAATAGAAGCTGTATCGAAAAACAATGGATGTTTATACAACTGTGAGTTTCCTAATCCCACGGCTGAAGCAAAGCAAGTAGTTAAGTGGATGGGAGAATTAATCAGCCAACAACAGGTAAAGGATTTGGGGGAAATAGCCGTCATTACCCGCGATCGATATCGAGCAGATTATGTGTTAAAGGAAATGAACAAAGCCAAAATTCCTTGGTTTGACCGTAGTCGCCTCAGTTTTCAAGATTCGTGGGAAACCACATTAGGCTTAGCTATCCTGAATTTGTCTTGTGACCTGAATTCTAGCGATCGGCTTTATCAGGTAGTAAGTGCTATTGAAGATGGGGGACTAGCATTTCGACTTGGAGATAAAGATGCACTAGACTTAGCACTACAAATTCGCGAGCGATTGCTAGCAAGTAGCCCTTTGATCGCTATCCCTGAAAATGCCACAATAATTCTCAAGAACGCTAAATTTGAGCAAATGATTCATCAGGTTTGTTGGAGTGACACTGAAGCTAGGCGCTTACTAAAAAACTTAGACAAAATGATTACAGTTATTACCCAAGAAGCACAGTCACTTCAACTTAACTTGAACGATACCATAAATCGGCTGGCGGGATATGGGGCTGTTCAAGTTATGTCAGGTCATGGAGCTAAGGGAAGAGAATTTGACCAAGTTTTTTTAGTTGGATTAGAGGACGATTTACTGCCAAATTATCGTACTCATAAAAAGGAGGATGAGATCGCAGAAGAACGTCGAATCTTTTATGTTGCTCTAACACGGGCACGTAAAGCAGCGTATCTGACCAGTGCAGCAGAATGGAATAATAGAAAGAAACAACCGTCTCGATTTATCAACCACATTCCAAAAGAATTTTTTAGTCCTTTGCTCAGATAAAATGCGAGTCATAAATGCTGATAACCCTGTGGAGGCTGTAGGTTAGTGGACATTAACCAGCAAAAAGAACAGTTTAGCTATGCGTATATCTATGCAGTTGCTTCAACCGCTGGCTATTCTTTCCAGATTGCAGCCAAACCACTAGATTTTGATGGCATTGATATCATTCTTGCTGGTGGTAGTGGGGCAGGAATTATTCGGTATCCCCGCCTCGAACTCCAGGTAAAATGCACCTCTCTCGATTTGGTTAGCAATGAGATAATCAGATATCCCCTCCCATTAAAAAACTAAAATGAATTGAGGGTAGAGAATGTTCAAACTCCCCGCATCTTGGCAATCGTGGTTGTACCTGATAACCCGGACAATTGGCTAACTCAATCTCGACAGGAACTTTGTCTGAAATATTGTGGCTATTGGGTTTCTTTACGAGGTCAACCTCCAACTCAGAATCAAACTAGCGTCACTATTTCCATACCCCAGCAGAATATCTTTAATGTAGAAGCTCTTAAAACCCTAATGCAGCGAATTGAGACAGGCGAAATCTTATGATAGTCACCGTGCGAGATCCTGAAATATTGAAGTGCATAGATCCAGAGATTGTGCGTACCTACCTGCAACAGCATCAGTGGCAAGAGGTACGACAGATTCAAGATAACGCTTCTATCTGGACTCGTCAGAGTCAAATAGGAGAAGATCTGGAGATTCTGCTACCTTTAAAATCCGAATTTTTGGACTTTCCCCGTCGGATGGCTGAAGTTTTGCAAACTCTGGAAATTGCCGAACAGACTTCTCAACTAGAAATTCTCAGCGATCTGTTTACCTGCGCCCCAAATATTTCGATCCAAGGCATCGTTACCAACTTGCAAGAATTTACCTCGACTGGGAAAGTAACTCTCATGGGTGTTGTTGTGGGAAAGCTGCGGCGAATTCAGCTTGAACTAGCAGAACCTGTCTACGAACTGGCGGTCAAAGCTTATCAAGCTAGGATTCCAATTATATGTCAAGGCGATTTGCTCAAACTTGGTCGCTCTTTTGTGCTGCAAAACCCCCATCACTTCACTTTGGATTTAGATGCATGGGTGGGGTGATATGATGTCCGCCCAATTGCCCATAATAAAAAACATCACTCTGTTGTTGCGTAGGGACACGGCATCAGAGATATATCGGATAAACAATGGACGTTGATCTTGCCGTGTCCCGGCGTCTTTTTATGGGTAATCTTAAGGACATGATATGAGGGAAAGAAACCGGGTTTCTCGGAAAAATTGTTGGTTTAGCGAGAGATTGTAGCCAGAAACCCGGTTTCTCAGATCCCTGCGATCGCATTTAAGCTAAATAAAGAATTCTTTTATCCACAATGTCAGATAAATCGCAAACTCCACGTATTGTTGTTGTCGGTGCGGGATGGGCAGGTTTGGGCGCAAGCTACCACCTCGCTCAGCAAGGCTACGATGTTACTCTACTAGAAGCTGGCCCCTATCCAGGCGGTTTAGTCGCGGGATGGAAAACGGCTTCTGGACGTTCTGTAGAAGCTGGTATTCACGGCTTTTGGTATCCCTACAACAATATCTTTAAATTGGTGCGAGAATTGGGTTTGAGTCCTTTTACACCTTGGACTCGTTCTTCTCAGTATTCTCCCGCAGGTTTGGAAGTGGAATCGCCTATTTTTCAAGATCTGCCGCGATTGCCTTCGCCTCTGGGAACTTTTATTTATACCCAGTTCAAACGGTTACCATTAATCGATCGCCTTTCGGCTTTACCTTTACTCTACGCAGTGGTTGATTTTGATAATTCCGATGCAGCTTGGCGACGGTATGATGGCGTAACAGCCCGCGAATTATTCAAACAATTTGGCGTTTCTGCAAGGCTTTACCGCGAGTCTTTTGAACCGATGTTGTTAGTCGGTTTATTTGCCCCTGGGGAACAATGTTCTGCGGCTGCTACTTTGGGAATGCTTTACTTTTTTATCCTGGCGCATCAACCGGATTTCGATGTGGTTTGGTGTCGGGGAACTGTAGGCGAAAAAATCTTCCGTCCCTGGGTAGAACAAATCGAAAAAGCCGGGGGTAAAGTGGCAACAAATCGCCGCGTCAGCGATTTAATTGTGGATAACAATCGCGTTACTGGCGTTGTCTGCGGGGATGAAACTTTCGACGCCGATGCAGTAATTTTTGCCGTTGGCGTGACTGGAATGCAGAAAATTATCTCTGGCAGTCCTAGCTTGCAAAAACGCCAGGAATTCCGCGATGTAATGAATCTGGGCGCGGTTGATGTTTTGGCTACCCGGTTGTGGTTTGACCGCAAAATTGATATTCCTTTGCCTTCTAATGCTTGTTTTGGGTTTAATCCCACTACAGGTTGGACGTTTTTTGATTTGAATGCGCTGCACGATGAATATCGC
>DNGJ01000405.1 GCA_003486305.1 Cyanobacteria bacterium UBA11371 | reverse complement strand
CTGTATCCGGGCAGTAAGTCGGCAGAAAAAGCCAAGGAAGCTGGTTTAACCGTTCATTCAGTGGCTGATGCAGCAAAGGCGGCAGACTGGATTATGATTTTGCTGCCGGATGAAGTGCAAAAAACTGTCTATAAAAATGAAATTGAACCTTATTTAACCCCAGGCAAGGTGCTATCTTTTGCTCACGGGTTTAACATTCACTTTGGTCAAGTTGTGCCGCCAGCAGATGTCGATGTGGTGATGGTAGCACCTAAAGGGCCGGGGCATTTGGTGCGGAGAACCTACGAACAAGGACAAGGCGTTCCCGCTTTGTTTGCAGTGTATCAGAATGGTTCGGGACAGGCACGCGATCGCGCGATGGCATACGCAAAAGGTATCGGCGGTACTCGCGCCGGTATCTTAGAAACCACCTTCCGCGAAGAAACCGAAACCGACTTGTTTGGCGAACAAGCTGTATTGTGCGGTGGATTAAGCGCCCTGATTAAAGCTGGTTTTGAAACCTTAGTCGAAGCCGGATATCAACCCGAATTAGCTTATTTTGAATGCCTCCACGAAGTCAAATTAATTGTTGACTTAGTTGTAGAAGGCGGTTTAGCTAAAATGCGCGATAGCATTTCCAATACAGCCGAATACGGCGATTATACCCGCGGTCCAAGGATTGTCAACGACCAAACTAAGGCAGAAATGCGGAAAATTCTGCAAGAAATTCAAAGCGGTCAATTTGCGCGGGAATTCGTCCTGGAAAACCAAGCTGGCAAACCAGGATTTACTTCCATGCGGCGTCAGGAAGCCGAACACCCGATTGAGGAAGTTGGCAAGGATTTACGCGCCATGTTTAGCTGGTTGAAAAAGGACTAAGCATTGCTAATGGCTAATTGCTAATTGCTAATTGGCTGATATCTAACTATTAGCCATTAGCTATTAGCCATTAGCTAATTTCCCGCTTCCTTTTCCTCTTGTTCTAGCGCCTTTTCCGTTCGTTCGTTTGGGTTTAGCTTAGGTACCCTTTGAGGAAATAACCCGATAAAAAAGTTATTGAGTGAGGTTCGCGTTTGAACGCTAGCAGTACTCAACGGTTTGGGAAGAAGCCTGTCACCCAAGGTGACAAATAACAAAAACAGGATTAACAGATAGGTGATAGCACTCTTGCGATCCATATTTTTATCCTTATAGACTAAGCGATCGCTGCTTTCTTCATTGTTGCTAAAAATCCCCAGAACCGCCATTCACAAATGGGCAAATTGTCGGGGCGGGTTTAACTAAATCTCTCTTGGTGTCGCGAGTTGGTTGGTAAAACCCGCCCCTACTTTTTTTTCTAGGGTTAAAGGTTAAAATTTTTCATTCTTTGCGCGCGATCGCATAATAGCGCCACGGTGCTGGATAACCTTCCACCGTGAGGGAAAAGTCGTCAGGATTGAGGAATTCTCGCAAGCTATCTACCTCTGCCCAAGCAGTGCGACGCTGTTCTTCAATTGAGAGGGGTTGTGCAAAGAAACAGCGCACCTGAGTAAAACCAGCGCGGATCATCCAATTTTCCAGACAAGATTGGGTAGGTAAAAACCAGATACCGCGCGCTTGTGCGTAACGCTTGCGGGGAGTCAGGGCGACAGGTAGATGCCCCGGAATTCCCTGACAATCTATAATAATTTCTCCCTTGGGGGCTAAAGCTTGCCGCATTTTTTCCAACAAACCAATCGGATCTCGATGGTGGTAGAGAATCCCTAAGCAAAAGATGGTGTCAAAAAAATTAGGATAAAAGTCGATATGTTCCACACCGAGTAATTCAAATGCGAGCATTTCTTGCTGCACGATATTTTGAATTAGCTGAAAATTCCAAAAGTGTTTCGCGACGGGTTCAAACCCGATGACGCACTCAGGTTGTTGATGCGCCATGCGAAACATAAAATAGCCGTTGTGACAGCCAATATCTGCGACGCGGCGATTTTTAAGGGGTTGGATATAAGGTAAAATCCGCGCCCATTTCCAGTCAGAACGCCATTCAGCATCGATGGTCGTACCAAATAGTTCAAACGGCCCCTTTTTCCAAGGACAAAAGGCTTGTAGGGCTTGATAAAATCGCTGGTGTTGTTCTGTTGATAGTTCATCAGATCGACCGACTTTGACAACAGCGTCAGAGAAATCGAAGCGATCGCTTTGGATGTCTTGGATTGATTGAACTGCTTTGCGGTATTGAGTGACTTGGGGCGCGAATAACTTGGATTGTCGCTCTTGACGTAGTGCTAAAATTGCATCGCGGTTTAGGAGGGTGGGGAAGCGATCGCAATAATCAGGCGCTAAATAACCAACAGCCTCATTTAACATAGAGCAATTCCTACTTCAGAGCCAAATAGCACGCGGGATAAGCGAGGCAGAGCCTCTACAATCTCGTTCCCAGGCTCCAGCCTGGGAACGAGTTCGGGTGGGCTGCTGCCTCCCTTGTCCGAAGCTAAACTTAATGCCATTCACTTCAGAGCCACCAATGAGATAAAATTGTGCAGTTTGATCGGCGAATCGATGTGACTAAAACCACTTTCTTGTAACATGGAAATTTGTTGTGCTTCGGTGAGAGGAACTAAAACATTTTCCAATGCTTCTTTTTTGCGTTCTATTTCAGTTTTGGCATATCCATTATGCGCTTTAAAAGCTTCGTAATGTCGAGTAATAGTCTCTTGAAATTGCGGAGAACTAGATTTAACTTTTTCGCTCAAAAATAACAAGCCACCTCGATTCAATCCTTGGTAAATAGCTCTGAGCAACTTTTGCCGCACTTGTAAAGGCAAAAACTGTAACGTGTAATTAATTACAACAACGCTACTGTTTTCAAATGAGCAGTTTTCAGCGCGATCGCAGATTAATTCAATTTGATGAATCTGTTGAATTTGAGTCAATTTTTGCCGCGCTTTTTCTAGCATTGGTTGAGAATTATCGATGCCGACTAGAGTAGCTGGTTGTTTCAAAAATCGCCCTAATAATTCTAGGAATGTTCCTGTCGAACAGCCAATATCGATAATTTTACTTCCCGGCTGATAGTAATCTCTAGCCCAATGGGCTGCACAAGCTAGGACTTCTCGATAGAGGGGAACTGATCGCGATATCATATCATCAAAAACTCGCACTACATCCTCATTAAAGACAAACGGCTTAGGCCAAGGCCCTGTTTCAAACAGTTCGTCTTTTTCAGGACTGAGATAAAGTTTTGTCTGGAATAGTTCTGGATCAAATTGGTCAGACATTGGATTTATCCCTTGGGCAGCCTTCAAAGTACCTGCGATCGCGTTCAGCGTGCCCTTGGCATATCGCTTTTTCCGCGTTCTGTACAAATAATCGCTGGTTTGGGATCGGATATTGAAGTCATAGCCACAACTTTTGAGCAATTGCCTCTATCGTACCTCGTCGGGTAAACCAAGCGGGGTCAACAGCAACGCAACATTGTAGGGGCACGGCATCAGAAAAATTTTGACCGATAGGACACTTACTTTAGCCTTAGCCCCTACAACTCACATGCGGGACAGAGCAGCTACTTTAGAAAGCTTATCTGTTTGGAGTCCCTTCAATTCATCCAGATGCAACCATCCCTCTTTGACCAACTGGGCAAAGATAAAGAGGAGAACTGAATAACTGTAGTCGTACTTGCCATCGATATCGTGTCTTCTGGCACTTAAGAAATCGTGCAAACGCCACATATCATCAAGTTCTGCGATCGCACTCGCTTGTGCGCGAACTTCCTCGATTAAAGCCGCAATTTCTCGCTCATAGGCTTTCTCGAAAGCTTCTTTTGCCACTTGCTGCTCTGTCTTAGACCACTCAACTTCACTCACTTGCATCATCCAACCTAAACTGTCATTATCTAAATTTATCCAATTGCACCGCTAACTTCCAAGCAAATGAGCGCCCTTGAGAAAAGAGCGCTCATATACCATTATCTAAGGTTTACTCGCGCTTAGCGAACTAGATTTAATAGCTCTTTGGGAGAAGCTAGCAAGTCAATTGCCACAAAGAAAATTTTGTTTTCAGGATTTAGCAAGAAGCGCCAAGCCATATTCATGCCGACGCCAGCACCAAACCAGGGAGTTTGCACTTTTCCAGTAACTTTGATTTGGGTATAACCATCTTCTGCTGGTTCAGCAACACCCCGTTCTGGGAGTAACTTGAGGTTTTGGCAATCTTCGCGGAAAAACCGCAGTACGGCATCTTTCCCCACGATCGGTTTTTGGAACGGAGGTTGCAGCGCACCATCAGGAGTAAATAACTCGATCAGCGCATCAAAATCGTTGGCATTTAGGTTATCCATGTAGCTCAATACGGTTGGATTATCAATGCCTTCAATCGTGACTTTCGTCCGCTGTGACATTTCTTTGGGCACAACAACAGGTTCGGCAACTCGGTTATAACTACCCAATTTGCTCGTATCAAACCCCATGTCAACCACATTATTGCGTAATACTGTAATCTGCTGACCTGACTCTAGATCTCTGATCGCTTGCAGTACGGCTGCGGCATTAGCAGAAAGTTTATAACCCTCTGGAATTGGAGCCACAATTCCCTGCTCCATCCATTGTCCAAGCTGATACCAGAAACCTAATTTAATGTTGGCAGACCAAGTAGCATAGGTTCGACAAATCGGTGTGTCAGCGCGGTTTGCTAAGTCGCACATTACTTGGGATTGCTCGCGAAATGACATTTGCCGAATTTGATTCATCGTTGCTTCGGCAAACTGCATATTCGCTGCTCCAGGAGCAGCAATTGTGATGGATTTACCCATTTCAAGGTAGGCAAACCAAATTAATGCGAGTTGATCTTCGGCACTCAGCTGATTGAACCTGGCAATTGTGGCTGGTACAGCATCAGCGGAAAGAGTGTTAGGGAAAATACCGCGAGCTGAGTCGATAGTAAATGGCATTGTACAGATCCACCTTATTGACTAGATTTGCAACTGGCACAAAGGTCAAACCGAAAGCTTCGAGAGAATGAAACCTTACCTGCCCACTGTTAAATTATCACAAAACTTTACAATATGCAATAAATCTTAACGAAAGGCTCAGTGTAAGGGTTGGAGATGCTTTGTAACGGCTGTCAATCGGCTAGCAAATGGGTATCCCATTTGTCAATTAGTAACGTTACTGATTAATATTTGAAATATTTCTTAATAATTATGGAGTTTACGAGTCGATTCCCCCCAACCCCCCGATGCCTTGGGGGACTAAGAGGGCTACGAATCGCGGTAAAATTCTCCCATGAACTGCAAATGGGTGATTGGGCGTTGGCAGTGGAAAACCGCACAGATGGCGGTAGTGGTAGGGTGTGCGATCGCTTTGCATTCCCCTTTTGCAAAGTCTCAGATCGTCCCAGATCGCACTCTGCCAAACAATTCTACCGTAGAACTGCAAGGTGAGGCTAACCTAATTCAAGGCGGAACAACAGCAGGTGGGAATCTTTTCCACAGTTTTGATCAGTTTTCGCTTCCTACAGGGATGGAAGCTTATTTTAACAACGCACAGAATATTCAAAACATTATTGCTCGCGTGACTGGTGGTTCGATTTCTCATATTGATGGTTTAATTAGAGCTAACGGAACGGCTAATTTATTTTTAATCAATCCCAACGGAATCATTTTTGGTGCTAATGCAAGGCTAAATCTTGGTGGTTCTTTTATTGCTAGTACTGCGAATAGTCTCAAGTTTGCCGATGGGACAGAATTTAGTGCGGTTAATCCCCAAGCGCCTTTGTTAACAATTAACGTACCGATTGGGTTACAAATGGGTGCAAATCCAGGAAGTATTATTAATCAATCGAGAGTAACTGATAACAACGGCAGCATCCGAGGACTTGAGGTAGTACCGGGAAAAACTCTCGGATTAATTGGCGGAAATATTTACTTAACTGGTGGTTGTTTAACAGCACCTCAAGGCAGAATTGAATTAGGCAGCGTTGGCGATAACAGTTTTGTCGGTTTTAATCAAACTAACGACATATTTTTCATAACTTATCCAACGAGTCAAAATTTACATTCTTTGCAACTATCTGAGCAAGCTACGATTGATGTTAGCGGAATTGGCGGTGGCGAAGTGCAGCTATTTGGCGGAGAAATCTCGCTAACGGATTCAGCAAAAATTACTGCCAATACTTTAGGAAATCAAAACGGTGGCGATGTCGTCATTCAAGGTAGAAAGTTAACAATGCAAGATGAGGCAACAATTGTTGTTTCTACATTTGGAGAAGGCAATGCGGGGAATTTGACAGTCCGCGCTACCGATTCGATCGATATAGCGGCAACAAATAATCTAGTAGAATTTATTCAAAAAATTATTAACAGAAGCTTGACAAATGCCGACTTTCGTGGGGGTATCTTCAACATGAGTTTTTCCACTGGCTCGGCTGGAAATTCTACGATTGAAACTCAAAATTTAATAGTTAGAGACGGAGCAATTATTTTTAATCCTGCTTTTAACGATGGAATGGGAGGAATTTTAACAATCAATGCTGCCGGAGGGAGAGTAGAAATTCGCGACGGATTATTATTAACCGGAACAGCAGGACGAGGAGCATCAGGAGATTTGATAATTAATACAAGTCGATTGCTCGTCATAGATGGGGGGATTATTGCCAGTACCACAATTGGAGAAGGAAGAGGAGGAAATATTGCAATTAATGCTTCTGCTTTTGTGGAATTAGATGGAAAAAACGACACTCTTACTATGATAAACACGCCTCAATCTATAGTACAGTTTGGGTTGGGTGTTCCGGTAATAATAGCTACAACAATGAGCGCGGGAAATGGCGGAAATTTAACGATTAATACTGGAGATTTGACCGTTAAAAAGGGCGCTCAAATATCTACAGGAACTTTCTGGGCGGGGAGGTCGGGAGATTTGCTCGTAAATGCTTCTGAGCTAGTAGAATTAATAGGTGTAAATTTTCCTACAAGCTTGGGAGGCCAGTTAGCAACTTCAACCCAAGCTTCAGGATTTGCAGGCAATTTAACCATCAATTCTAGACAGTTAATTGTCCGAGATGGGGCGCAAGTGCAAGCTGTAACTTGGGGCAGTGGCAAAGGAGGAAATATCACCGTAAATGCTTCCGATTCCGTAGAATTGATTGGGGGCGGTCAAGGAAATTCCGGCTTATTTGTCAGCAGTCAAGACCTGAGAAATGAAGGCACTGTCGTCACAGGAGACGCTGGCAATATCACAGTTAACACAGGAAGATTAATTGTTAGAAACGGAGCTAGAATAACAGCAGCGAGTGAAGGAAGTGGGAACGCTGGTAACGTGGAAATTACTGCTCGTAGTATTGAAGTAGATAACCAAGGTGTAATTCGAGCAACGACTAAAGAAGGAAACGAAGGCAATATTATTTTAGAAACTCAAAGCTTGCAGATGCGGGGCAATAGTTCGATTACAACTGATGCCAGCCAAAGCGCTACGGGGGGGAATATTACTATCAATACGGGAGTTTTAGCTGCATTAGAAAATAGCGATATTAGTGCGAATGCGGAAAGAGGTGATGGAGGACGAGTGCGAATAAATGCCCAAGGAATTTTTGGCACTCAATATCGTTTGCAAGCAACTCAACAAAGCGATATTACTGCTAGTTCGACATTTGGACGCGAAGGAGAAGTTAACCTCAACACTCCCGATGTTCAACCCGGTCAAGGGTTGTTAGATTTATCTCTGCAAATTGTGGATACTTCTAGGCAAATTGTTTTGGGTTGTTCTGGGGATGAAGGTAATAGATTAAGTGTCACTGGACGGGGTGTGCCGCCTCAACCAATAGAAGCACTTCGTAGCGAGGCTGTGATATTCGAGCGAGTGGAAAATGAGTCGGAAACAGTCATGAACAATACACCAAATCAAATAGTAGAAGCGACTGGGTGGATGAGAAATGAAAAAGGTGAGATTGTTTTAATTGCTTCTCCTCCTAGTAATAGTTTGTTGCGGACAAGAGGAAACTGCTATGCACCTTAAAAGATGGAGATAATTTTGTCTTTGATTAGATCTTGCACAAGTTTCATCGCCCGCCCTGAACTCAAGTTCAGGGCTAATAGCTAAAGTCCGTTGAAACGGACTGGTAAGAATTTTCAAGCTGTTAAAACGGGTTTTAGCTGTAGAGACGTTACATGTAACGTCTCTACAGCCGGAAATTTATTTCACGGCATTTATGCTAAGGTTCGAGTTAGATCCGTTGTGTAGGGGCGGGTTTTACCAACAATTTCTGATTCTAACAAACCGGCTATATAAACCCGCCCCGGCTTATTTATGCTCTCGTAAGATAGCACCATACAAAATATACAATAATTTATTTGGGGATGGGCTATGAAGTGGCGGCGAAATCTGAGTATATTTATTCTGTTCTTCCTGACGCTGGTTTTAAGTGCGATCGCGCCAGTCTTTTCAGTCACTCCGCCTTCTTCTCCGGCGTTACAACTAACAATTGAAGCCCAAAAACTTTATCAATCAGGAGAGTTTGAAGCGGCTGCTATAAGATGGAAAGAAGCTGCCGATTTTTATGCTCGAATTGGCGATCGAGAGGGGATGAATACAAGTTTAGTTAATCAAGCGGAAGCATTGCAAAATTTGGGACGCTATCCTTTAGCTTGCGATGCTTTATTACAAGTTTTTGAGGTTGAAACAAACTGCACAAGTTTAATTGAACGGCATCAAGTTGATAGCCCAAACCTTGATTTTTTGTTTCATCCGCTTGACAAACAACCTGAGTCTTTGTTGAAAGCGATCGCGTTACGAGGTTTAGGCGATGTCTTGCAAAAATTAGGCGATTTAGAATTATCTACACAAGTTTTACAACTGAGTTTAAAAGTTGCCCAAAACTTGCCCTCTCCGCCAGCCGAAAGTTCAGCTTTACTGAGTTTGGGCAATGTCGAAAAAAGTAAAGGTTATCGAGAAGAACAAAATTCCCCTAGCGTGGAGGCAATCCCTTTAACCTGTCCCCGCGCTAGTTATTCTAATGCTAAAGCCTACTATCAACGTGCTGCTGAATATTATCAACAAGCTGCCCAAAAATCTGTTGTAAGCGCTACAAAAAATCAAGCAAAAATCAATTATTTCAGCGTTTTGCTAGCACTCCAAGAATGGACAAAAATACAAATATGGCAGCAAGTTCAAGATGAAATTAATAACTTACCAACCAATAGAATAACTATTGCGGCTCAAATCAACTTTGCTCACAATGCAATGTGTTTAAGACAAGTTAATCCTACCGTCGCTCCTAGTTGGCAAGAAATCGCTCAATTATTAGCAACATCTGCGAAACAAGCCGAAAAAAATGGCAATTTACGCGCTCAATCTTATGGTTTAGGATATTTAGGTAGAGTCTACGAACTGACTCAAAATTTTACCGATGCTCAAAATTTGACTTCGCAAGCTTTAAGATTAGCTAAGCAAGCGACAGCAGCAGATATGGCGTACCAATGGCAATGGCAATTAGGAAGATTGGGGGAAAAACAGGGTAAAATAGAGGATGCGCGAGCATTTTACACCGAAGCATTTTACACGATCGAATCTTTGCGCGACGATTTAGTTGGGATGGAAAATCCAGACATTTACTTTTCTTTTCGAGATAGTATCGAACCCGTTTATCGTCAATTAGTTAAATTACTTTTACAATCTCAATTACCCAATCAAAACGATTTAGAATTTGCTCGAAATATTATTCAATCTCTCAATATTGCCGAATTGGAAAAGTTTCTCCGTTGCAGTTTGGTAGAAAACAATACCAAGCAACTTGATGAAATAATTAATCAACAAAGTCAAACAGCAGCAATTTATCCAATTATTTTAGATAATCGCTTAGAAATTATCCTCAAATTACCCAACCAAGATTTAATTCATCGCTGGACAGATCTACCCTCAAGAGAAAAAATTGAAAGTACGCTGGAACAGTTATTTATTGCGTTGAATCAACCGGGAGATGTGGAAACGTATATTTTACCTTTGTCTCAAACAGTTTACGATTGGTTAATCAAACCGATTAAAGCAGATTTAAACAAGATCGACACGTTAGTATTTGTGCTAGATAGCGATTTGCGAAAGATTCCCCTGGCAACTTTGTATGATAGCGATCGCCAACAATTTCTCGTCGAACAATATGCTACAGCAGTTGTTCCCAATTCTCAAATTTTACTATCCAAATCCAAACAGTTTAATCAAGTTTTAATGGCTGGATTAACTGCAAGTCGAGATTTAACCAGAAAACAGCAAACATTTAAGTTTTTAGCTTTAAATCATATTAAAAGCGAATTGCAGCAAATCCAGACAACTTTGCAGCAGTTGAAGGTAGATTCAACGATTCTCATAGATGACAAATTTAAAAGTGAAAATTTCCAAAATCAACTAAATTCATCGGATTATAACATCATCCATTTAGCCACTCACGGAAATTTTAGCTTTGACCCCAAATTAACTTTTATTTTAACGGCTTCACCAGAGCCACTTGATGTGAATCAATTGCAGGAAATCTTGCTGATTAGAAGTCAAACTAGATCTCAAGAAATTTCTTTATTAGTTTTAAGTGCTTGTCAAACAGCCCAAGGCGATAAACGCGCTAGTTTAGGATTAGCTGGAGTAGCTATCAAGTCGGGTGCGCGCAGTACTTTGGGAACTTTGTGGCAGGTGGATGATGCTTCTACTAGCATTTTAATGAGTCGGTTTTATCAAGAATTGGCGCTAAATAAAGTGACGAAAGCTGTAGCACTTCAGCAGGCGCAACTATCTTTGTTAAAACAAGGCGGAAATCAACAACATCCTTATTATTGGTCGCCTTATATTTTGGTAGGAAATTGGTTGTAATTAAGCAGCTGTAGCGGCAGATTTAAATCTGCCGCTACACAAACAAAGTCTGCCTTCGCAGACTGAAGAAAACAAGTATGATACCAGTCCGTTTTAACGGACTTTCGCTATTAGCTAGTAGCGGCAGATTTAAATCTGCCGCTACAAAAACAAAGTCTGCCTACGCAGACTGAAGAAAACAAGTATGATACCAGTCCGTTTTAACGGACTTTCGCTATTAGCCAGTAGCAGCAGATTTAAATCTGCCGCTACAAAAACAAAGTCTGCCTACGCAGACTGAAGAAAACAAGTATGATACCAGTCCGTTTTAACGGACTTTTGCTAAAAGCCCTTGGATTTGAATCCCTGGCGGGCTGTTGGACGTAGCAAGAGGTTTATTGATTTTTTAATTTCTGTAATTGTTGGTTGATTTCGTTAATTTGTTGTTGATATCCTAAAGTTTCGTATGCGGTTTTGGCTTGAGTTAAGCAATTGATAGCTTCTTTAAAATTACCCATTGCGCTGTAAACTGCACCTAAACGAGTTTGTGCTTGTGCTTGTGCTTCGATATCGTTGGCAGATTTCGCGAGTTCAATTGCTTGCAAGTAGCGATTTAGGGCTAAATCGATTAATCCTACTTGTCCGTAGATTTCGCCCAATTTGTAATAAACGGCTGCTGTTTTACTTCCCCGCTTAACTAAATCTTCTAACTTGTCTGTGGCGTCGGAAATCAGTTTATTTTTGAGGTAGATTTCCGCCAAGATTAAAGTTTTTCCTTCATTTGGTAAATCTTGACGATTGACAGCTTCTATTTCTGTTAAAACGCGCTGTGCATCTTCTATTTTGAGTAAGTTAAATACTTCTTGCGCTAAAACTGGACTGTTATTTGCTTTGACAGAGAGGGAATATATTTCACCAGGTTGCAACGGGCGATCGCTTGCATATACAATCTCGGTCGTGCTAACTTCTTGCTGCCAGTTTACCCCTTTCCCGGTGACTCGCACAATGTAGCTGGTTGCGCCTGCTACCGGATACCAACGGAATGTTGGTTTGTCATTTATTATTGCTGTTCGGCGCGGACTGATAATATGAGGAATAGGATAACTTGAACTGCGCGTCGGGCCAATTGGGCCGCTAGGTGTAAAGATTGTTTGGGATGTGGGAGGACAACCATTTCCCGCACCGGAAATGCCTTCGGGGACGCGCCAAGATTGGCGATTTTCGTAACAAAAAACAATCGCTCGAATGCCTCGATTTAATTTGAGTAAATCTCCTGAATATAAGTTAGTTCCCACACTGGTGCGGTGAAATTGCGAACTGCCTCGACGTTGCAATAAAACTTCGCCGCTTGCTTCGACAATTTTGCCAATTGGAGGCGGATTGGGATTGGATTGTGCAAGTGCTAACTGCCAATTTACAGCGGTTATGATGAATGCGATCGCTACTCGGTTTTTCATCAATATTACACCTCTGGTAAACGCACCTACCCTCGAAGGGTAGGGCTACACAAACAAAGCCTGCCTTCGCAGGCTAATTAATATTCTGCATTACCTACCCTCGAAGGGTAGGGCTACACAAACAAAGCCTGCCTTCGCAGGCTAATTAATTTCTTCAGTCCGCGAAGGCGGACTTCGTTTGTCTAGCCGCACCCTTGAGGGTGACGGCGGCTGGTGCATTATTCATCCGTTGTCGTGCCATGCCGATCCAAATTGCTTCATCTTGGTTATACATCGAAGCATATCCGAGACATTTTTGCCATTGCACAAATGCAGCTTTTTTATCTTTTTTCCGGTCTAAAACTTGAGCCAAAAGACAATAAGCAGGAGCGCGATCGCTATTTAATTCCATCGCCGTTTTCAGGTGTGCTTCTGCTTCCGAGTATCGACCTTGTTTCAGCAATGCCCAACCCAGATTTTTATGAATATCAGATTGCACTATCTTGTCTTTAGCCAGGGGTAAAGCTTTTTGCAATAAATCAACGGCAGCAGCAGGTTTGTTATCTTGAATAATCAATAAACGAGCTTTGTTGTTATAAGCTGAAGCTGCCACAAAATCATCTGGCATTGCTTTTGAATATTGTTCGTTAGCTGCACGATAATTTTGTTGGTCTTCGTATAGTGTTGCCAAATTATAATGACCCGAAGCCGAACCGGGATTGAATTTTAGCGCCCAATCGTATCCTGTTTGTGCTTTGGGCAATTCACCTGCTAAATGATTTGTGACACCATACCAATTTGCTAACCAAGATAGACCAAATCCAGAGCCAAGTAATACCGATGAAAGCAACAGCGGTACTCCAGGTTTGAGCGAGTTTATTAAATTGTCCCAGGTGGATGTATTGGGTATGGATGATGTTTGCTGTTCGTTGGTGCGATCGCATTCTACAATCGAGGGTGGGATAATGCGATCGCTTTCTTCTTCCACCACCGACTCTAAACGTTGCTGCAAACTTTTTTGGTGCAGTCCTTGCAGGATTTTCCCAACGGTGGGTTTCGTAACTTTTTCCCCTGTGGCTTCAGACAGCTTATCCCATAAAGCCTGAGCCAGAATCTTTGTTATGTAGCTGGTTTTATGGTTATCGCACTTGATTTTCTTATAACCCTTTCCTTCCAGTGTTTGTTTGAGTATGTCTTTTTCTTTAGAGTCCAGGTATTGTCTTGTCTTTTCGGCGACTAAATTGTCCGCAAACGCCACTAACTGCGAGATTTCGTCTGCATCCATTGTTCATCTCAGTTTCATATTTTTTTGATTATACCCCGAAATCAGCAAGCTCAACTGATTTTTTTATGAATTTTATGAATTTCTATAGAATATGAACTTTATGAACCGTATGAACTTTTGGATATGAACAAAAAAAGTTCATATTCTGTTGCGGTTTTGGAAGATTTGATTTTAATCTTGTGGTTACACCAGGCTAAAGAATTAGGAGCGCAAGATGTATAGCTTTGACATTGGCAATATTTGTGGCACGCAAATTTATTCACAGAACCTTGAAGACTCTGCTGCCTGCACTTTAAGCGGCGGGGAAACTCTGGGAAGTTCTCTGGTCGGTTCGAGCAATTATTCTGATGAGCCAAGTTGTAGAGGGGATGTATTGTAAATTCCAGCAACAGCGGCACAACTATGACTGTAAGTTGCGGATAGTAGAACGGGAAATACAGGTGTCTGGAATTGTCTTCGACTAAAACTGTAAATTGTTTAAAAAAGGATCACCATGCCTAAGTTACCTTCGCTTTTGTTCAAGACATTGTTGGGAATAGCCGTGTCAATGTCTTCCATTCCTTTCATGTCAAACAGTGCATCTGCTGCAAGTTTCACAACTCTTAGTGGAGTTTATAATCTGGCTTCACAGAACAATAGCAGCACTCAAGAGTGGTGCGGTGTTCCAAGCATATCCAGTGGTGGGAATCAATGGAATATAAGTCTTAGCTGTAGCTTCCGGTATACAGCTAATAACAGGCTTGGAATCACTACAGCGGGAAGTCATCTCTGGCGAAATATATGGCAAAATTTCTCTTTTCTAGGGAGTTCAAACAGGAGATACAATATTACGTATGGCTTTTCTGGAAGAATTCAATCTAGAGCTAGTACTGCTGGAGTAGCTGGTGCTGGTGCTTCAAGCGGAATTCAAGATTTTTATACTGGAAGGCAAGAAAGTATCTTAGTACCATCAGCCTTGTTTACAAATATCTCACCCTCACCTAAATACTTGTCCTCCACAATAAACGGTGGAACATTTAATGGCTCAAGAAATTTTTACCTGGGAGCTAGGATGCAAGGATTAGCTACAGCATTTGGTGTTGGTAATGCCTTCGCTGAATCTTTGATCAACTTTACCAATACAGCCACCATCAGGGACATAGGTAGTCGTTTGGGAAGTAGTGCTGCTTTTGCTAGGACTTCTTCTAGTGATTTAGACAGTGTTTACGACCAGGATTTATACAGTGTCCCCGACCAGAATTTAGATAGTTTTTTTGGTGAGGATTTAGACAGTGTTTACGATCAAGATTTAGATAGTTTTTCCGATCGGGATTTTGCTAGTATACCTAGCGATGATATTACTACTTCAGTCCCAGAACCAACTACCCTTGCTGGATTAGTATTAGTTGGCGCTATGTTACTAGCCAGCAAGCGATCGCGTTCCACCAAGCGCGATTCTGAAGAAGTTCCAAAGTTTGCTAGCACAGCTTCGGTTGATATTTAGCATACCTCTTAACTTTCAATTAGCTTAAGGAAGTTATTTGATAAACAAGCGATCGCACCTCTTTTTTGAGTGCGAGCGCCTTAATTAATTTATCTATTATTTCCAATTATCCTGTTTTAATTTTTGATAATTTTTGGCTTTTATTTCTATTCTTTTATTTTATAACGTGCTACCTTACTAGCAAGCAATAAACAACAGCGCAGCTTGAAAAGTTATAAATAGCTGCATCATAATTTTAACGTCAGACTTAATTATTTAAGTCATCCATCTTATTGTCTTTACCACAATCTAAAAAATCAGGAGTGCAAAATGTCTACTTTCGAGAGTGGCAGTATTTTCGGCACGCAAAATTATTCGGGAATCGTTGATAGTGCCACTCCCTTTGACCTTTACAACGCTTCTCTGGGCGGTTTGAGCAACAATGCCGACGTGCTGCTGGGTAGTAGCGGGAATATATTATCTAGTTCCAGCAACAGCACCACGACTCCAGATGCGATCGCAGCCGATAATTTCATTACAAATAATTATTCTGCTCAAGCTTTTCCAGTGAATAACACGACTGATTTGGATCTAAATCGGGTGGTTCGTGCTGAGGGAAATATATCGGCAAACAATAACCAAATTGACCCGCTCACAGGTCAGAATTGGGCATCGGGCTATTTTACAGTAGGAGAGGCAGAACAAGTTAGCTTTGATATTGCATTTGACGGCGGTTGGTACAAGAATGAGTTAGCGGTTTTCCGTTCAGAGGGAATGGATAAATTTGTCTTCGATTCTCCTGAGTTTATCAAAGAGGCAGCAAAGCGATCGCTCTCCAATTCCGAGTTAGGTTATGTGATATTTTCTGATGCTACAGAAGACGCCAAGTTTAGTGGTGGTTTATTGGATGGGAATTATAACGATAGTCAATACAAAGGTATCAAGACATTTACCATGAAGCCGGGAGCCAATTATGGCTTCATGCTGGTACCCAATGGTACGGTGCAGGAAGTGTTTAACAATCCCAATCTCGGTGGAGACAAGCGTCCGATATTTTCTTTGATACCTGCAAACTCACAAGCTTCTCCTGGGATGCCAATTGCAGATATTAACGGTGCAGGAAATGCGATTGGATTCGAGGATTTGCCAGTTGTCCCTTGGGCAGATAAAGATTATAACGACCTGATTGTCAAGATGACGGGTGCGAAATTGACAGCGCCGCCCCTCAATGAATTGATTAATCCGGTTAGGGATTGGCGGAATTCCGATCAGGGTAAGCAGTTTCTTGATTATCTTAAAACAGGGATATCAGCACCTTTGAATCAGCCTTTAATCGCTTTTATCGATACTGGATTCGGTGGCAATAATCCCGATCTGGATCGAAGTCGGATGATATTGGGGCGCGATCGCATTTCCAATGACGATAACCCCTTGCTATCTCCCGGTGAAGGAAACGAACACGGCACACATATTTTAGGCTTAGTTGCTGCTACCAAAGGCAATAATATTGGCATCGATGGGATTAACGATAAAGCACCCGTTTGGTTAGGGCGTGCCGTAGGTTCTGGCGCATGGGCTGATTCGCTAATTGAATTTGTCGATGTAGCGCGCATCGGAACCCGGAATGCGATCGTTAACCTGAGTTTAGACCTAACTCAAATTAACCCAAATGGCAGCACCACAACACGCTATGAGTTTACGCCCAAAGAACGGCAGGCACTAGAATATGCCCGTCAAAATCAGGTGCTAATTGTGACTGCTGCTGGCAACGATGGCGATGTAATGTCAGTTTTGGGACAAGCATCTCAGGAATTTGACAATATCATCACCGTGGGTGCGGCAAATGGGAATCAACGGGCGGATTATTCCAGTTTTGGCTATGGTTTGGATATCGTGACAGAGGGTGGGGCGATCGCAAATCCGATCGTATCAACCGTAGGTAATAGTGTGGGTACAATGGCTGGAACTTCCGTCGCTGCTGCACAGGTAACGGGTGCTGCTTCCTTAGTTTGGTCAACAAATTCAGGGTTAAATTATCAGCAAGTTATCAACGCTCTCAAGTCTAATGCGACTGATTTGAATACTCCTGGTTGGGATAAAGAGACAGGTGCAGGATTGCTGAATGTGGATAAGGCTGTAGAAGCAGCGAAGACGATAGTGCCTGTGGCGTATACGCCCGATGCTTTCTTGACTCCAACGACTTGGGGTGGGGAAGGAAAAGTTACCCCGATGGAACGCGCTGCTTATGACCTTGTGCCAGGAGAGTTTACCTCTATTATTTGGTCAGATAATGGTGTTAATCTCCGCAATAGCCCTAATTTAAGCGATCGCAGCAATCTAGATGTGGGATACAAAGGAGAAACATTCACCTTTAATGCCTGGACTTACGGAGAAGCCGTTCCCGATCTCACAACAGGTGAACCAGATGCTTTGTGGTATCGGATAAACGTAGACGGAAAAGATTACTGGGTGCCGAGTGCTTATACAAACGGCTATCCACCCGGAAATCCACCTTTATTGCCACCTGTGGATAATCCACCACCTGTGGATAACAGCGGCATCAATCAAGTTTCCGTATTTAATGGAACTGTAATCGCAACTGCTGGTGCTAATGTCCGCGATGAATCTAACACCACTTCTGCCATAGTTGGCTTCAAAAATTACAATGCAAGCGTACCGTTTGACGCTTGGAAAACTGGTGAAAATGTAAACATACCAGGTTTAGGACAGTCCGATCGCTGGTATCGCATCGCAGATACAGATGATTGGATTTCCGCTGTACTGATTGATGGACAACCTGGAAATAGCGACCCAGGTGGTGGGAGTCCACCTATTTCTATCGAGGATAAAATTTCTCAAATTGCCCAGCAATATAACTTAGGAAATCCGACATCTGAAGTAATCTATTATTCCGATAGTGTCACCTATCAACTGTTCGAGAATGGCTCAGTTGTTAGCAGCGAACATGGAACTTTCCCGCTTTACGGTGGTATCCGTCAAGAATACTTGAGTACAGGCGGACTTAATGGGGGCTTGGGCGCTCCCACCAGTGCAGAAATTGATCTCGGAGGTGGAAATGTCATTCAATACTTTGAAGGTGGTCACATCTATTGGAATGGTAGTAAAGCAACTGCTTATTACTCCGGGACAACACCACCTAAGACATCACCTAATATTGGCAGTCAGCTAGGCGTAACGATGCCTGATTTTAATCAGCCTGCCTATCGTGAAAATAACATCTTTTGGCAGTCGGGATACGCGCCCGCATCAACTCATCCAGCCTATACCAATTTAGGCAATGCTTTGGGTAATTGCACTTGGTACGTTAACGGTCGTTTGCAGGAGTTAGGGTACAATACAACGGTTTTAAATAAGTTATCTGGAAATGCCTATCAATGGGACGATCAAGCTGCTGCGGCTGGCATTTCTATGTCGAATACGCCTCAAGTTGGTGACATCGCCCAATGGGAAAGTGGTCACGTTGCAGTAGTTGAAAAGGTTAATCCTGACGGAACAATTCTGATTTCAGAGTCAAGTTACACTCCTAATAGTGGTAGTGCTGCTGATTACTTGTACAAGACTGAAACTATTTCAGCATTGTCTCCCTCTCGATTTATCCATGTTCCTCGCAGTAGTTCTTCTGGAACAGGGGACACTATCGATTATAATTCTTTGACTCCTGTCAAAGATATAGGAACGCTCTCTTATGGAGAACGAACAATCTCGGATTATCTTGAATCTCCGAATGGATATTCAGATGATAAGTTCAAATTCCATGTTGATGTTCCCATACCTGTGAACATTAAACTGCACAACCTTAATGCCGATCTTGATTTAAGCTTGATTAAAGACCGAAATAATAATGGTCGCATTGATGATGGTGAAGCCATTGATAGCTCGGATAACGGAGGTTCTTTTGAAGAAGTTGTAGAAGGAATGCTTCAACCAGGAGACTACTACGCTGTGGTGTATCCTGGGTCATCTGGAGCTAAAACAGACTACCAACTCACATTTTCTATTGATTTTAAGCATCTGATGGGTACAACAGGTGTTGATGTTTATCAAAGAGAATCTGACTATGTACAGGTTGTAGATATGAGCAAAGGTGCATCTGTAGAGTTCCTTCATGGTCAGATAACTAAGCAGGGAGATAGCCCTGAATTTGAGTTTCAAACTATTGAAGAAGCTTGGAATGATTTTTCTGAAAAGAAAACTTGGGCTTTTTCTGTTAGCAATGGTCAGTATTTTATAGATCAGTGGTTCATTAGTCCACTACCTGGAGAGAGTACGCAAGTTTCACATCCACTTAAAGTGGATGCCAAGATTCTAAGTAAAGGAGGTGACGATACAAAATCCAGACTAATGTTAGAAGTTTGGAGTGCTGAAAAAGCAAACATTGAAACCTATGATTGGACTAAGTTTAGTTCATCACCAGCTCCAAATATTTTGGTAGGTCTCAACCCTGGTATACAAGTAGATCCAGATCAACAGATAGGAAGAACTTTCATAGGCATAGCAGATCCCTACAATGATGGCATCAATGAAACTGTTTTAATATTTACAGGAAAATCAACTCAATCAAATGCCATAAATACTCTCAACAATTTTGGAGCAAAGAAAGTAATCATGCTAGATGGATCAGGTTCTTCAAAATTAAATGTTATGGGGCAAACACTTTTGGCAGGAGATGTAAGACAAATTCCACAAACAATCGGTGTAGTAAGTGGGCAATTAGGTCAAGTTTTTCCTGGAGACCCTGGATATAATTCAGTACCTAGTAACTACGCATAAAAAGAAATCATTTATTAAGCGATCGCCTTTACCCAAAATCAAGCGATCGCATCTCAACCATCCCCGAAGTGCGATCGCCCGTTTATCTCCCTAGTTACACCAAGAAACCGGGTTTTTCAAATCGCCTTTACCTCTGAGCCTAAATCTTATGCAAAAACCCGGTTTCTGAACCGCAAGCGATATGCCAAGGGCTAGCTGCGCGAACGCATTTCTTTCTATTTCTCTGGGAAGTGCGTTCGCGAAGCGATGCGTAGCATTATCGCTTTTAGGGATGGATTTGGGTGCGTTCGCGTAGCGTGCGCTGAACTCGCAATCGCGTTATCAGACGATCTGGAAATCGTAGAGTGCGATCGCATTTTTACAAAGCAAACACTATTCTGAGAGCTTCGTCAATTTTTAGCATAAGTTCTGGTTCGAGTTCGCCTCGAATGCCAACGAAGCGAGAGCGATAATCTATCGGGCGCGTTTGTAAACAATCTGCAATAGATTTTTTGCTTAATCCATTTGCTGTAGATGGCTCAATCTCGACATTAGTTTTAATCTTAGCTTTTTTGTCACTCCAAGCGGTAATCGGAACGACTTGAATCACGGGAACGCGCTCGTTATAAGTGTTGTTAGTCACCACAACACAAGGTCTAATTTTTCCTGTTTCTGACCCCTTTGTTGGGTCGAGATTAACATCAACGATTGTACCCCGTTCAAGCTTTATTCCTGCGACCATTCTTCTAAACCCGCTTCTGTCAGTTCTTGTAACTCTCGATCGCCTTCGTAAATTTCAGCATAGAGAGTAGCCGATTCTTGTAAGTTATCCGCTTCCAATGCTAGCTGCAACTTTTCCAGGGCAATTCTGACCACTTCATTGGGGTCTTGAAATCCATATTCTTGACAGCGATTGAGAAAATTTATTATCGATTCATCAAGTTTAAATGTTTGTTCTTTCATCATACAAAAGCACTTCCCATATATAGAGTTAGGTTGTGTGATGGTAACTAAATAGGAATGTCATGGCGGGTTTTCAATATCATATTTAATTATACCTTCAGATAGGCCGCTCGCAACAGGGATGCGATCGCTTTTCTTCCCCCCTGGCAAAAAAAACTCGCGATCGCACCTCAACCATCCCCGAAGTGCGATCGCGTTCGCGTAGCGTGCGCTGAACTTGCTCAGCGATGCGTAGCATTATCGCTTTTAGAGATGGATTTGGGTGCAATCGCGTTATCAGGCAATCTGCAAATAGTAGAGTGCGAAGTCTTTTACCAGATAGTATTTACACTTGCCATCCGAATCCTAGCGTCACGGGTAATCAGGGGCAAGTTAAGGGATAAAGCCGTCGCCACAATTATTCTATCTGGCATATCTGGAACTACATCACGAGGGACTTGCTCAACTGCTTCAACAACCTCTGCTGTTAAATCTGCCAAAACTAAGCCACTATTACCTGCTTGTAACTCAGCTAAAAATCGCTCTTTTAGCTCCGAAGAAATCCGATTTCTTTCTGGCAAATAGATAATTTCTACCAAACAAATTGTTGGCACCCAAATGAGGATTTCCCCTTGGCAAGCAAGCTGTAAACATCTGACTGGCGTTTGTTCCCAACCGGGGACTATCCTCTAAGTACCAAATCAAAGCATGAGTATCAGTTACACAATCTGGCATTAGAAATCCTCGCGAGGGAAGTTAGCCCACATTTCACTTCGAGCTTGGTTAATATCATCTTCTGTAATGTTTAACCCTCGCCAAATTCCACGCAACGACTTTCTGGGTGTAACCAACCCAAGAACCCTCAACTCTCGCTTAATCTGTGGAGTCACTTGCTCAATTAATCTAACTTTATCGGAGAGAGAAAGTTGCTTTACTTGGTCAATAATTTCTTTTAACGTCATTGTTTTAATTAATTATTTACTCTACTTTAGATGTTATATACCATTTTACTAGAGATTGTGCTTTTTGGGAATGTGAGTGCTGGTGGGGTGGGAATGCGTAAGCGCTGCCACCGAAGCAAGCGATCGCGTTATCAGACGATCTGGAAATAGTAGAGTGCGATCGCATTTGTGGGGATGAGAGTGCGATCGCGCTCTCCGGATGGAAAAACTGCCAATTCTTCCTCTGCTATGCCCCAATCCATCCAGCAAGAAGCTAAAGCCATACTGGATACTCTTGCATCCATTCCCTTTGAAAATTGCATTCCCCTTGACAAAGAATTTCGCTTTCCTCCCGATGAGTGCAGGTATCTACGCAGTCAAGCATCGCACCCTGGGAATCCTTTACATTGGGAAAGCTAGAACACTACGCGATCGCTAAAGAAGTGCGATACATTAGAAATATTATCCAACTCTTACCTCGCTCGGAAATAACAATGCAAATAACATTGAGCCAAGAGCAAACCCAAATCCTAGAAGCTTTGGTAAAGTATGGGCAATATCCCTCACTTGAAGAAGCAATTAACACAGCCTTGCTGTTATTAATCGATGATGTTACCCTATCTGATGCCAACAACAGCCCAAACTATTTAGCCTGGGCTGAAGCAACTCGAAAAAAAATCGATCTAGCAAGAGAACAGGCGCAACGCGGTGAAGTGCTAAATGCAGAAGACGTATTAGCTCAACTTAGAGATAAAGTCAAAAAAGCCAGAGAAGTAACAGCATGAATCGCTTGCTCATTACGCTCGATGCGAGTCGAGATTGAGCGGAAATCTCTGATTACTTTTTGGCCCAAAGTGTAGATGCAGGAGATCGCTTTGTGGAAGCATTTGGGAAAAAATGTCAGCAGATCGCACAGTTTCCATACTTGGGACGCTCCTATTCACAATTTGGCCCCAATTTACGTGGTGTGCCATTGATGGGATACATCATTTTTTATCAAATTGTTGATGATGGCATTGAAATTTTGCGAGTTATTAGCGGTTATCGTAACTTGGAAGATGTTTTCAATACTGATTGAGTAAAAGCAATGCACGAGCATCTATTTAAGTCAAGCGAGAGCGCCCTTTATTTTTTCTCAACTCAGGGCGATCGCTGTCGTGCAAGGGAGGTATATCGCCCCCTATCAATTTTTATTGAGCGATCGCGCTCAACATCAGTTTAATCAACTCGTTCTGATTCCAAAAATAAATCCATCTCAACTCGAAAAAACTCAGCTAGTTTTCTGGCTTCATCATGCTTAATCGGTCTTTGATTCATCAAAATTTCTGAAACTGCTGTTGCTGACCCTAAAATGGGTATCAAATCAGACTCTTCTAAATCTCTCGCATCCATTAAATGTCGCACCATCGAGCTAGAATTTGGTGTAGAAATGGGATAATTTTCTGCTTCAAATTTCTCAATTAGCACGAGTAAAAGTTCCAGAAAAACCTCTTCTTCCAGCGTGCGCGTCTCACGATGTTCAAGCTCAAGAGCCAGAGCGATCGCGCGATCGTTCTCTGCAACTGTCGCGATCGGTTTCGGCTGATACCGAACTAATAGTTCAGTATAAGATTTTGCATCAAAAGTACGGGTCATTTTTCCACTCATCCTTGTCATATTCTGCGTGAGTTAAAACGTATTTGATGTAGACTCTTTGAGAAACATAAACAAGATCGACAATCAACCGATACCTGTTTCCCTTGATGTTGAACACTGTAAAGTTTCCCACCGCCTCCGCTTTTGGATAAATCTGCTGAACATCAAGCAAGTTCTGCCATGTGGCTCTGCTTGCAATTTTATACCAAGCATAAAGCGCTTCCGTTGCATCTGCATGTTTCTCGCAGAATTCGCGCAGCGTTTTTCGGCTAATGACACGCATCACACCAACCTTTTCCATCGCACCATCATCTCTATTATCTTGCCGATCGTGCAGTAACTATAGCCAAACATGTGTATCCAGCACAGCGACGGTAGGAAGCGATCGCAAATTGCGCGCACGCTACGCTAACGCACCCACCCTTCCCCCCAACAAACTCATTTGCAACCATAAGGAAATCATCAACTTTATGGCACAATCTTTCTGGCAAAATCTATTCATTTTTAAAAGCGCGTTCGCGTAGCGTGCGCTGAACTGGCTCAGCGATACGTAGCATTATCGCTCTTTCGGCATGAGAATGCGATTCGCCGGAGGCATCTCCGCTTCGCGGAATCGCGCCACCTTGAAGCCATGCGATCGCGTTATCAGGCGCTCTGGAAATAGTAGAGTGCGATCGCACGATCTCCCTGAAAAAACAGCGCTTATTTCTCAGTGAATAACATGATGTGTAGATTCAAGATGAGGCTGGATTTCCCCATCTGTGAAACTGATTCCATCAAATTGTTGATGATGGCATTGAAATTTTGCGAGTTATTAGCGGTTATCGTAACTTGGAAGATGTTTTCAATACTGATTGAGTAAAAGCAATGCACGAGCATCTATTTAAGTCAAGCGAGAGCGCCCTTTATTTTTTCTCAACTCAGGGCGATCGCTCTTACCCAAGGGAGGTATCAATTTCTCAATAGCGATCGCGCTATCAAGCAATCTGGAAATAGTAGAATGCGTTCGCGCAGCGGAAGGGAGGCATATCGCTCCTTATCAATTTCTCAATAGCGATCGCGCCACTTTGAAGCAAGCGATCGCTCTATCAAGCAATCTGGAAATAGTAGAATGCGATCGCGTAGCGGAAGGGAGGCTTATCGCGCTTTCGGTTGGGAGGCATATCGCATTTGTCACAATTTTCTTCCCCTAGCCATTCCTTTTTATTTCGGCATATATTTCCCTAGCCGTTTTATTGACAAACATCTGCTCTTTTATTTCCAAGTAATCCACATTTTGCGACATATTTTCTCGTAATAAAAAAGCTGCCTTAGCAATTCCCAATTGCTCGATAATAGCTTTAATCCCTTCAACCCTTACCTCTGACATTTTCGGTACGACTAATTTATTAGTCATTTTCCTCCTCCTTTTGTTCGAGCGTAGCATTATCGCTCTTTCCTATCTCTCATAGTCAACAGCGATCGCATGAAAGGAATAGTAAAATAAGGCAGAATCCCTCATCCGCAAACACCCATAACTATTTTATTTCAGGCGATCGCAAATTCAGTTAACTTGCGGTCTTCAAGATGATAAAACGCCAACACAATGTCTTCTTTAATCACACCCAGAGCGAGTAAATCTTGAGTTACCCCCTCCTCAGTTTCATCCCGTTCAAGCCAGATTTTTTCCTCAAACACTCGCAAGTGTACGATCGTGCTGTGAACTCGGCGTTCCCCATTCCATCCAAAACTAACCAGCAAATAATGATCCCGTTCGGTGTCATAAACTGGCGAAAGATCGATATTGCCGAAACTAGGTTTGTACCGGGCATAATCATCAATAACTTGTCGCGCGATCGCTCGATATTTGCTCAACTTTTCCATAGTATAATCTCCTCTAAATCTGGATTGAAAACAATCAAAGGTAATTGTCTATCCTTCACAAATTCCTGAATTTAGCGACGCTGAAAGAAGTTATTATAGGTGCGATCTGGAATTGCAAGATATAAAATTCGATGGGGATCTAACCGCGCCATAAAAGTCGAATAAAGATAATATTGTCCTACAGCCCGTTCTAGCTCAGTTACAGGCGAAGGGCTAAGAAACACCTTGACTTCAACAGCAATTTTTTGCTCCTTCCTCTCAGCGGCAATAAGTTTTTCGGCTCCTAGATCTGCGTAAACCGTCAAGTCCTCAAATTCAATCGTGAAGGGATCGTGAGTTATTGTCCAGCCGTCTTTGATTAGAGCATCTTTAACAACATTGTGGTAGATATCTAGGCGTGGCATAAACTAACTAAAAACGCCAGTTAAATCTAGTATACAATGGCGCCACGTCTTAAGCACTCAGAACTAGGATAATCTACCCAGTTTGGGGATGTGAGTGCTGGTGGGGTGAGAATGCGATCGCTCCCGATCAATTTCTCACGAGCGATCGCGCTCGGCAATCTGGAAATAGTAGAATGCGATCGCTCTCGCGATGCGTGGCATTATCGCACCCGATCAATTTCTCAACAGCGATCGCGCTAGGCAATCTGGAAATAGTAGAATGCCTTCGCGTAGCGGAAGGGAGGCATATCGCTCCCGATCAATTTCTCACGAGCGATCGCATTATCAGGCAATCTGGAAACAGTAGAATGCGATCGCGTAGCGGAAGGGAGGCATATCGCTCCTTATCAATTTCTCACGAGCGATCGCCTAGCGTGCTGTAAGCGATCCTTATTACCAGACAGTATTTACATCTGCCATCCGAATCCTAGCGTCGCGGGTAATCAAGGGCAAGTTAAGGGATAAAGCCGTTGCCACAATTATCCTATCCGGCATATCTGGAACCACATCACGAGGGACTTGCTCAACTGCTTCAATCACCTCTGCTGTTAGATCTGCCAAAACTAAGCCACTATTACCTGCCTGTAACTCAGCTAAAAATCGCTCTTTTAGCTCTAAGGAAATGCGATTTCTTTCTTGCAAATAGATAATTTCCACCAAGCAAATAGTTGGCACCCAGATGACGAGTTCCCCTTGTTCGCAAGCTGTAAAAATCTGACTGGCATTTGTTCCTAAGCGGGGACTATCTTCCAAGTACCAAATCAGGGCATGAGTATCTGTTACATAATCTGGCATCAGAAATCCTCGCGAGGAAAGTTAGCCCACATTTCACGTCGAGCTTGGTTAATATCATCTTCTGTGATGTCTAACCCTCGCCAAATCCCACGCAACGACTTTCTGGGTGTAACCAGTCCAACAACCTTCAACTCCCGCTTAATTTGTGGAGCCACTTGCTCAATTAACCTAACTTTATCTGCCAGCGAAAGCTGTTTTACCTGGTCAATAATTTCTTTTAACGTCATTGTTTTAACCGATCGTTTGCTTTATTTTGCTATATACCATTTTACTGGAGATCGTGCTGGTGGGGTAAGAGCGCGATCGCTCAGCGATGCATAGCATTATCGCTCCTCTTCCCCCCTTCCCAAAACCACGCAATAGCCGCAGGCGCGGCGACGGCTCCGAGCCGTTCGCACGCACCCTTGTGAGCAAGTTCAGCTGGAGCAAGGTAGAGCTAAAGCGATTCAATTAGATACCCTGGACGCACTTTGTCAAGCCCTAAATTGCGAGATTCAGGACTTATTAGTAAGGGTAAAAGTTTTAATTTCAATACTTAAGGTAAAAGTCTTTAATCAAGGCAATGAATTCAGGCGTGTAAATACGTCTGTCTGCTTCTATGGTGAGTGAAGTTTCTTGATATTCCGATTGATGTTTGCCCAGTTCCATTATAACGCGCTTGATTGGGCTGTTTAACGTTGGCTTAACGTAGAGTTTCCGGTGACAAAAAAAACCGAATGCTTCGGCTTTTTGGTGTAAAATTTGCGCTTCTTCAGTTGGGTAAATAACAGCTAGCCGACCGTTTTCAGATAGAAGTTGTTGTGCCGATTGTAATAGATCAACTTTGTCGAGGCGATCGCTATGTCTTGCCAAATTTCTCGCTTTATGTAGTGCTTTATACGCATTATCAAAAAAAGGTGGATTCGAGACTATCAGATCGTAACGCTGCGAGCTAGTGGCGGCATAATCTTGGATAGAACACTGGTATACGGAGATACGGGTGGAGAAAGGCGATCGCATAACATTCTCTCGCGCCTGAATGCAAGCGTCCTCATCTAGTTCTACCGCATCGATATGGGCGCGCGATCGCTGCGCCAACATCAGTGCCACCAGACCCGTCCCCGTCCCGATATCGAGAATTTGATCTGCCCCTGTGGTATCTGTCCACGCCCCCAGGAGGACACCATCAGTACCCACCTTCATAGCGCACCGATCCTGAAAAATCGCGAACTGTTTAAAGCGAAAATACGGATTGGGCATTCTAGCCACACTCTTGGGTACACTACTAGGGAGCGCCTATATCCTAAGCACAGATCGGTTTTCGGAGATATTATATGCTGGAACAAGGGAAAAAGTACCGTCTCGTAACACGTAGCGATTTTGATGGACTCGCCTGCGCGATTTTACTGAAAGAACTTGACGTTATTGATGATATAAAGTTCGTCCATCCCAAAGATATGCAGGATGGCAAAATACAAGTTACCAGCCGAGACATCACCACTAACTTACCCTATGTAGAAGGCGTCGGTCTAGCTTTTGACCACCACTTCAGCGAAACGATTCGCAATGAAACAATTAAGGCCAATCATATTATCGATCCTGATTCCCCCTCAGCCGCCAGAGTCGTTTACAACTATTTGGGTGGGCAAAAAAAGTTTTCCAAGATTTCTCCGGAAATGTTGGATGCTGTAGATAAGGGAGATTCTGCTCAGTTCGCAATTGAAGAAGTTCTGTATCCACAAGGGTGGGTACTTCTAAATTTTCTCATGGATGCCCGCACGGGTCTGGGACGCTTTAAAGACTTCCGCATCTCTAACTATAATTTGATGATGCATCTGATTGACTACTGCAAAGAACACACAATCGAAGAAATCTTGGAACTGCCTGATGTAAAAGAAAGAATTGATGTTTACTTCGAGCAAGAACAAAAATTTAAGGAACAGATTCAGCGGTGTGCCACCGTTCATAATAACCTGGTAGTTCTCGATTTAAGAAATGAAGAGACTATCTATGCAGGCAACCGATTTGTAATTTATGCTCTTTTCCCCGATTGCAATATTTCTATTCACGAAATGTGGGGCGTGCAAAAGCAAAATACAGTCTTTGCTGTGGGTAAGTCAATTTTCAATCGCACCTCTAATACCAATATTGGTGAATTGATGCTAAAGTATGGCGGCGGTGGTCATGCTAATGCCGGAACTTGTCAAATTGATAACGATCAGGCAGATGAGGTGTTAAAAGAATTAATCGCTCAGATTAATGCTGATGGTTAA
>DNGJ01000542.1:3572-8042 GCA_003486305.1 Cyanobacteria bacterium UBA11371 | reverse complement strand
CTACCTCCCGTGGTGCAAGATGTGAGGTTTGGGTTAAACTCTGGCTTAAATATTAAAATTTTTACACCTACTTAAGGAAGAGTTTTTTGTTAATTTAGTTTGTGACTATCAATACTCACATATTGTACCACCGGAGGCAGAGCCTCCCGGATCTCGTTCCCAGGTTGAACCTGGGAACGAGAATATGTGGGCTGCTGCCTCAAGGTGCAAGATCTCAGAATACAAAAGCCCGCGTAGCTCAAAGGCAAGAATCAAGCATTGCGGAAAGGTGCTTACCATCGCGAATAGCATGACCTTCCGGATCGTTGTTGAAATAAATATACACATCAACTCCCCGTTGAAGAAACTCGCGAATCCGAGTAGCCCAAGTTGATAACTCTTCATCGCTGTAGCCAATTCCCGATTGCCCGCTATGCATCCGGATATAAGTCCAAGGTGCGGTGAGGCGGATATTGAGGGGAACTGTTGGGCTAACTGGTAAACAAAGGGCTGCACCGGCGCGTTCTAACAATTTGTACACCTGTGGATTCAGCCAACTATTGTGACGAAATTCAAAAGTATATCTTTGTTGCGGATACGTTTGCAGCAACTCTAAGAAAAACTCAAGCCGCGAGCAATTAACAGACCAAGTAGGGGGAAATTGAAACAGAATCGGGCCGAGCTTTTCTTGCAAACCAGATGCCCGTTCCATCAGCCTAGTTAAAGGTTCAACGGGGTCTTTTAATTTCTTCATGTGGGTGAGATAGCGGCTACCTTTAACCGCAAAAAGAAAGTCTTGGGGACTTTGCTCGCGCCAAGTTTCAAACACAGATTTTTCTGGCAGACGGTAAAAGGAATAATTTACCTCTACAGTGGAAAAGTGCTGCGCGTAAAATGCGAGTTGCTGCTCGCCGTGCAACTCTTCTGGATAGAAAATACCCATCCAGTGTTTATAAACCCAACCGCTAGTGCCGAGAAACAGCATGAATGTCAATTAGTTGCAACAATCGCTGCCGTAAATTCTCTAACCTCAAGCGTTCAGTTGCTGAAATAAACGCGGCTTCGGGATACTGTTGCTGGGCTAAAGCCATAGTTTCCCTATCTACGCGATCGATTTTATTAAAGGCAATCAAAGCTTTTCCTGGAAGCGCTGGCATTTCTTTTAAAACATCTTCCACCGAACTGATATGACTTGCCCAAGCGGGATGGGAAAGATCGACAACATGAAGCAGCGCATCCGCTTCTGTCACTTCCTCTAGGGTGGCGCGAAATGCATCCATTAGCGGTGGCGGTAGTTCGTGAATAAACCCAACCGTATCTGTTAGAAGAATCGACCGCCGTTCCTGGGTTTGCGGGTCTACAATTACTACCTTTCGCGTTGTCGGGTCGAGGGTGGCAAACAGACGATCGGCTGTGTAAACTTCAGCATGAGTTAACACATTTAAGAGGGTGGATTTTCCGGCATTGGTATAACCAACCAAGGCAATTGATGGAATTTCTTGCTGTTGTCGCTGTTGCCGTAAGCGGGCGCGATGGGCTTGTAATTGGTTGACTTCCTGCTGTAGTTGTGCAATTCGCCGCTGGATGGCTCTGCGATCGCTTTCTAGTTTAGTTTCACCAGGGCCTCTGGTACCAATTCCCGCCCCTAGTCTGGACATCGCCTGACCTCGACCCCGCAGCCGAGGTAGCATATATTCCAATTGAGCCAGTTCCACTTGCAATTTACCGGCTTGAGATTGAGCGCGTTGAGCGAAAATATCTAAAATGATTTCAGTTCTATCTATGACTCGGATGCCGATCAAATCTTCTAAGTTTCGCGCTTGAGAGGGAGAAATATCGCGGTTAAAAACAATCAAATTGGCGCGAACTTGATGAGCTAACTGGGCAATTTCTTCTACTTTTCCCTGCCCGACGACAGTTTGAGGATGGGGATGCGATCGCTTCTGGATCGCTGTCTCGACTACCTCCCCTCCCGCACTCTCAACTAAGCGAACAAGCTCGTCAAGCCGATCTTGAAACTGCCGATCGGTCATATCTTCGGTCATCAATCCAACTAGCACAACGCGATCGCTCTTTGTCCCATCTTGGAATTGAGAAGTTTCAAATCCTGCTTCTTCTAACTCTGCTTCCCATTCTTCAACTAAATCGTCGAAATCTTCCTCGATCAGGTCATCTAAACTCAGGGGAGGAGAAAGCAGCCAAGGTGTCTCTAAATCCGGTACGAGGTGAGCTAAATAAGCTTCTTTAATATCGCCATCACCATTGCTAGTTGGAATTAACACCACCAAAGCATCTAAGCGTTGACGTGCCATAGCCATTAATGCTGCTACATCCGGTGCATCTCCTTTGAGTTGAGTTGCAACGCAACGAATTCCACTCAAGCGTTTAGCACTATGGCGAGGCATATCTTGGGGCGGAATTTGAGTTTCTTGGGGCGTACCAACTCCAATTCGCACTATCTCCCCGCGTCGATTAATGTAGGCGCAAAGCGGGCGATCAATTTCTGTACTAATCGCCACTAAGTGTTGAGCAAATTCGGGAACTAATAAGCGATCGCTTGGCTGTCGCGAGTCGCAAAGTTGCTGTAGTTGTTTGATCTGACTCGATTTTAATCCTTTAATATTGCCGTAAATTTTATCCATTGCAGTCCTAATTCAATTGCTAAATTCCTGTAACTTATGTGAGGTACTAACCATCAGAGGCATAACCCGCAGGGATAATGGTTTGGCTTGCGATCGCGCAACTCAAATCGATGTCTAATGGAGTCACCTCCGTCAAAGATGCCCACTGGAGATTTGCCTTGTGCAGATTCGCTTTAGTGAGATTTGCCCTCACTAACATTGCAGATCTGAGATTGGCGCTGGAGAGATTGGCTTCGCTGAGATTTGTCTGGCAGAGATCGGCGCCGTGCAGGTTGGCTTCGCTGAGATTTGCCTGATGTAGATTTGCTCCATTTAATAGGGCTTTGCTTAAGTTAGTTTTTGACAAGTCTATATGAGCAATTTCTGCGTGGCTGAGCCTGATTCCAGTTAAATCTAAGCCACTAAAGTTTCTTTCTCCGGCTGCGTATCGTCTCAAAATTTCGTCTCTATCCATATTGACGAGTAGAAGCGCGAGTCTACACTGTTACCAAGTAGGATAAATGCGATCGCCAGAGCAAACGTCTACCGCTAGGATAAGGCGACTTCTTCACAGGACAGAGTTTTTTGTTAAGCTAACTTGTGTTGTGGAATACACGCGAAATTGGACGGGCAGGATACCCATCCCAAAAGAGTAGAGACGTTATATCATGTCCGTTGAATGCGGACATTATATTACATGTAGAGTAGAGACGTTACATGTAACGTCTCTACTGTTTGGGGTAGGCAAAATTGGACGGGCAGGATGCCCATCCCACAAGAAAAAAAGACTCTTTTAAGACAACCCTTGCGACACAAAACCCGCCCAATAATAAGGATGATCGAAAGGCAAATCCTCATTACCGCATCGTTTTAACCGTTCCTGTTGCGCTTCAATTTTCCGCGCCGCTTCAAGTAACTTTTGAGACTCCTCTTCATTCGCCGCCCCTCGATGTTTTTCCATCATTGCTTGATGCAGTCCTTCGAGATGCTGCGCCAACGCGCTTTGATATCGCGCCGCAAACTCTTTACCCGTTAAATTACGCAAATTTTGCTGTGCTTTTTGCAACGCAAAACTGCGCGACAATCCAGCTTCGCGCCCCTCGTAGTAGAACAGAGACAGCATCGCACTTGCCAAATCTTCCACCGACCATAACGTACTGACGACACTCCTGGCACCGGCACAGAGAAACCCGGTGGAAAGTGTCAGTATCTCGTCGGTAACATCCGTCACAGATAAATGAGTTTCGCAGTTGCAGGTGAAGGCATCAGACAAATCGGGCATTCGCCAACCGGGGGACAGCAATTGCCCCAGCTTCAAGTTACCATCCGCCAGTTGCAGTGACGATTCTAGGGGTTCGTTGAGGTTGGAGGCGGCGTGGTGGCTGGTGTGGAGGATTTGCACATGCCGCAACAGGTGTTTCACGCTGTCGATGGTGGCATCCTTGCCTTGCAGTCGCCGCGTCGGGGGAATTTGGTAGGTTTTTGCCAGCTTTTCGCACTCGTAACGGGTAAACGGCAAGTCTTCCGTGGCATCTTCCACGATACCCATTATCGGTTGCGCGTGCAGTGGCGGGCGATTGTGGCAATAGCTGAGAATTTGGCAACTGGGGACAACGCGGAGACGGAATTTATCGCCTAAATATTGGCTTCGGGGCGAAGTTGGTTGGGTTTTGGATTGAGGTTTTGGAATTGAGATCCCGCGTGTGTTGGATTCAAATCTCGCATCAGTAGCTTGCCGAGGCAGAGCCTCTAGATTTTCGCACCCAGGTAGAACCTGGGTACGAGATCTCGTGCTGCTCGCGCTCTGGTTCCCAGGTTCACTCTGCTGGCTCTGGTTCCCAGGTTCTACCTGGGAACCCATTCCGGGAGG
>DNGJ01000542.1:0-3378 GCA_003486305.1 Cyanobacteria bacterium UBA11371 | reverse complement strand
CCTGGGAACCCATTCCGGGAGGTTCCACCTCCCCCCATCCCATCCCACCAACAGCAACAGGCAATGCCGCAAACGGAATCTGATGCAACATCAAATGCGGCACGATAATCAATTCTTCAATCCCATTCAAATACTTAGCAATCAACTCATTCACTTGCAACCGCCGAGAAAGTTCTGCTAAAACACTCCCCATCTTGTCTTTCCATTCCCAGTTTTCTGCATCTCTGAATTCCACATAGGGAATCAACCAGTTATCCCACAACCAACTTTGCAACGCTTTTAACCCTTGTCCTTTGCAGGTGAAGAGTTGAGGCAACCGATCTTTCAACAAGATAAAAACATGGGTATCGTTTTCAGTCGTATAAAAACTCAACAGCGCCGTCTTGTCGTTATCAATTAACCCCTGAATCTGGGATAAATTTAACGGATCGACTTGATGCCAAGCTTGTTTGAGTTTGAGGTCAATTTCTCCCTGCTCGAAATAGCGGTTACTTGCCATGATATCGCCCATAGTTTTAGAACGAGAACGTTCGGAATATTCAAGGGCTTTATCTAGTCGATCGTTGTTGATACAGGCTTGCACCATTTTTTCATAAACTTTGATGGCATCTTTGAGGATTTCGTGGCGACGTTTGTCGGTAGTTGCCCAGTTGCGGCTTCGTTCAACGGATGCAATGGCTTTTTCGTAATTTTCGCTCGCCAGTTGCCAATTTTTGATCTCAAAGGCTAGGTCGCCTAAATTGCGACTTGTTTGAAGGCATTCGATAGGAAAAGCATTGGGAGTACGGACTTGCAAAGCATCTTGGTAATGACCTATTGCTAACTCAATATTATCAGCTTTATCTCCTTTTATTCTGCTCCAGTATGCAGTCCCAAGATTATTTTGAGTCATTGCCCAATCTTGAGGGAAGGCTTGTATAGTTCTCACTTCTAAAGCTTGGGTGTATGCTTTGATCGCTAACTCAATATTGTCAGCTTTATCTCCTTTAATTCTATCCGAGTAAGCAGTCCCAAGATTATTTTGCGTCGCAGCCCAATCTTGGGGGGAGGCTTGTGGAGTGTACATTTGTAAAGCTTCAGTGTAGGCAGCGATCGCTAACTCAATATTGTCAGCTTTATCCCCTTTGATTCTCTCACAGTACGCATTCCCAAGATTATTTTGGTTCATTGCCCAATCTTGGAGGAAGGCTTGTGCGGTATCAACTTGCAAAGCTTGGGTATGTGCTTTGATGCCTAACTCAATATTGCTAGCTTTATCCCCTTTTATTCTGCCGCAGTACGCAAGCCCAAGATTATTCTGTGTAATTACCCATTGTTGGGGAAAGGCTTGTGGAGTATAAACTTGCAAAGCTTGGGTGTAGGCTGCGATCGCTAGCTCAATATTGTCAGCTTTATCTCCTTTTATTCTGCCCCAGTATGCAGTCCCAAGATTATTTTGCGTCGCAGCCCAATGTTGGGGGAAGGCTTGTGGGGTGTACACTTGCAAAGCATTGTGGAAAGCAGCGATCGCTAACTCGATATTGTCAGCTTTATCCTCTTTTATTCTGCCCCTGTACGCAGATCCAAGATTATTTTGCACCTGCGCCCACATTTCGGTATTCACCTCGCGTTTTTGCAGGACGACTGCATAGCCAGCAATGGCAATTTCCAGATTGTTAGCGATGTTTCCCAGGGGAAATTCTTGAATAAGATTACTGATGTTTTCAATTAAGACGACAATCGATTCTGCATCTTCTGGATGTTGGGAAATCCACGCTGTCGCTACTTGCTTTAAGATTTGGGCAAAATGCGTATCTAGTTTATTGAGATGCCGTTGCAAGACCTGATAGACTGCTTGGGGATTACCATTACTTTTGTATTCTGTATCTAACAACTCTTGCAGGAATGCGAGGTATTCTTCTGGTGTCGCTGAAGGTGAGGAAATTCCCAAAGCCTCTGCCAATTGACTGGCAAAATTCAACAACCAATCCGCCGCATTTTGATTTCCCTTCTCTGCCAAATCAGCCGCCACCAATGCTATCCATTCCAACAATCCGCCATCGACTAAATCTGAATTCGCCTCTAATAATTCCATTTCCTGTCCGTTGGGGCAATTAAGGAGAGAGAAAATTAGCTGGAGATAAGCTTGTATGCGTTGTTCGTCGATGTTGGGTTTCCTTTGATGATTATAATCTCTACACAAATTTTCGAGCCATTCCGGATGAGATGACGGTTGATTAATATCCTGCATTTGTCCCATCACCCGCCAGCGATTCAAATCGCTGGCTAATAGCGCAAGTCCTCTCAAGAGGACTAAAGAGCTAATTGTTCAATCTTTTTAGTCGGTTTTAACCGACTTTAGCTATTAGCCAGGGAATTGATTCCCTGGCGGGTTATGGCTGGCAAGTATTGTATCTAACCAACCACGTCAAAAGACTGATAAAAAACCTGCCAATTTTCCTTACCTTCCAAATAACTCCACAACTGATAAAGCCGCGTCTCATCCCAAGTCGGTGCGTGGTTATCATCCCGCAAATCCAACCAATCAAAATCTAAATCTTCATCCAATACAATCCCGACAAATTCCTCTTTACCCGGAGTATCAAAATTAATCCATCCGTTACACTCTCGCAAAATCGATCCATTTTGAGGTATCCACATCGGTTCACCATTAAGCTGACAATTGGGTGCAAAAGCAATCGAAGGCGTCAAAACATATTTGGTTTTCCATCCTTGATTCAACAGCAGTAAATTCCGACTAGAATGCTGCAAATCAATTCGCATAGAATAAGCAGCCTTAACTTGAAGCTGTCGTTTCTGACGCGGCGGAGGGATGACAATTCCAAGATGGTTTTCGGGATTAAGAAAATAAATCCACTCACAATGCTTGTCTGCTTTCTCCACCAAACTTTGCCAAATCCACTTCATGCGAAACCAGCGATAAACAATTTTCCAAGGAGATTCTTTTGGTTTACCTCTCCCAGGAGTCAGCTTGGCAAGATCGATGCCATCCGCTTGCATTTGGGCGCCAAATTTATCCTTTATTTTCTTAATTACCTCTTGCACAGTTGGATTAATTGATGCTTCAGAAAAACCTCCATTCAGTTGTTTTTTCATTAGCTTGGCAATCTCCGGATGTTCCAGTTTCTCTTTATCCGGATCAAACCGCAGCCGAAAGCATAATTTTTGCACTTCAGAAGCGGTTTCAGGAAAAATATTTGCCGCGATATCTTCAAGAAAATCTATAAACGACTTTTCCCCGTTCATAAAATACCTCCGAGTGGGTTTTATCGATAAATTTCTCCAGAAACCGAGTTTCTTAAAGAAACCCGGTTTCTCAGCCAAGATCTTGCAGTCAAAGATCAATTGCTGCGTAGGGGCACGGCGTCAGGAATTTTT
>DNGJ01000126.1:7113-28046 GCA_003486305.1 Cyanobacteria bacterium UBA11371 | reverse complement strand
CCAAGTCAAATCTTTACTTTGGGGGATTTTGAAGCCGCGTTCAAACTCCAAAAGTTTGACCTCAATCAAATTGGTCAGAAGTCTGGCATCAGGCTTGATGTTATAAAGTTATCCGATTTCAAACTATTGGAAACTCAAAACATCCAAGACCTCGTGAAAGCCATGCCCCAGCTTTTAACGAAAACTTTGGGAGAAATGCCACCAATTCAGGAATTAGTTGGGCAAGTGTTGCCACCGGGATGGTCGCCCGATCGAACGCTGGGTGAAATTCTCTCACAAAATCCCCAAGTTCAATTTACCCAATTAGGACAAATTGACTTAAGCAAATACCGATTAACCCAAATTCCAGGGATTGAAACAGTACCCCTTGAAGCTTTCAACAATTGGCAATCAACCCCAATTAACGGCGTACCAGGACTTGCTCGCGTGCCGTTGAGCGAGTTCCCCAACGCCCCTGCACCCGTGGGAAATATGGTAGCGCTAATGGATGTACCGCTCCAGCAAATAGAACAAGACCGCCAGAAACGAGTCATATCGGGCAGTCAACAGGAAGGCTTCAACGTCCCTTGCGACAAAGATTGTATGCACGTTGAATTAGCGCAAGGCGGTTTACAAGGGGCGCTGTGGATTGGGAAAACCCAATTAGTCAGGGGAGGATTTGGCCCTCTCGGACAGTTGAATGGTGGCAAGGAACCCGCCGGACGCCATCCCTTTGGCGACGGTTTCAAAGTGGTAGTTGAAAGCGTGGACGAAGCGAAAGGAACTGCAACGCTAGCGATGTATTTCCGCATCTGTCAGCGGGGGATGCCAGATTTAGGATGCAGCCCCTATTTTCTCGGCCCTTTGCCTTTGATGGTGGTTAAAGAAAAGCAACCCATTTTTGTTGGAAATGCCACTATTGAATCGACGCCGCAAACAATTAAACCGAACCAAACAGAACAACATCAAACTGCCATTAATCCTACAACCCAACCAACCGATTCACCGCTTTCCCAACCGACTACGGAGGCGGTTAGAGGTATCAATATTAATCAATTTTCTCAAGCGATTGAAGCAGTTGAAAGTACTGCGGGTCGGCTGACGGGGGATGGGGGTGCGGTTGGCCCGATCCAGTGTCAGTCCTCTTGTGCAGCGCCTTTGGGTCGCTTTGGGTTGAGGAGCGATCGCACAGAGGTACAAGCTGTCCTCAACCAAACCCCAGGCGGACGAGAAATCCTGTCAAAAATTAACAACAAAGAACCCGTCACCAAAGAAGCCCTACTCGCAGCCTTTCCCCTGGATCAACAACGTCAAATCTGGGAATTAGACATCAAAAAGATCGTCGAACAAGCCGAACAAAACTTATCGGGAACACCCTTACTCGAACGAGTCGGTCAAATCTTCTTTGGCGGCAAAGCCATTCCGATCAACGCACAAATATCTAACGTGCAAGGGACAACAGTCCAGGAATACGGTCGTCAGATAGCAGAGCAATACCTCAAAATCAATTTGACAGGTGGTTAGCATACCGTGCTGATTCAGATTCCGCGCAAAAACTTAGCGATTCTTCTGGGAATTATCCTCACACCTATTGCGCTCTGGGCGTTGATAAAATCTCAGGATAATTCCCTAACCCAATGGCAGGAAAGTACTGCCTTTCCCGAATTAATCGAGCAAGCGATTCAAGATGCTACCAGCTGAGAAAGAAGAATTTCTCATGGTTAGCGATCGCCTTGAGTCAGGGTTACCAGATCCTAAAACAGATTTGAGGGATTTAGCTGCGGCGCTTGGTTCTCTTGCCCCTGCTGGTACTCTTTCTACTTTGGAAAGCTTTCGCCAAACAGAAGCTTTGGGCTTGCTTAATCAAATTCTGGAAAAGGCTAAAACCGATGAAATTCAGGTCGGGGATTATTTGATTAGTCGCAGGCGGAATCTGGAGGATGGGAAAGGGCAACTGTGTTTAAAAAAAGGCGATCTTGAGTTAGTTAAATATACGGTACAGAAAACTCCACAAGGATTAATCAAACAATTGGATAAACTCAACCTTACACAGTGTGATTGGCAGCAAATTCAATTTATTGCTAAAAATACAAAGTCTCTCAATTCCCTCGATGGTAGCCTAGCCGGTTCTGTTGGGAATCAAGAAAGGTTACCTTTTGTTTCTCAAATCAAAGTTCCGCTCCACCCCGCTCTTAAAAAAGCTTGGGACTATCTCAATGGACACGGCTGGTCTGTTAACACTCAAGCAGGAAACGACCGGATTAAAGCTACTTTAGAACAATCAAAAGGGCGCTTAAACGTTGCTGAACAACGAGAGCTTTATTACAAATGTTTTTTGCATCATCAGGAGCTAATGTCTGCTCCTAATCCTATACAGTTACCCTCTATTCAAGAGGTGATGATGGATTTAGAGCGATCGCGAAAAGAGGCAATATCAGCACATTATACTCCGAATCAACACCTGGTGATAAATCGAGAGAAAGTTGCTGATACTCAAGCGGAAATCGCTTTGTAAATTGCTTGTGCCGTCATGCGTATCGCGCCAGTATGTGCGTCAGTATTGCATTTCTGGGATGCGATCGCTCACACAGAGCAAATCTAATCGCTTGTAGTTCCCTCACCCAAACCGTTGAGACAAAGGTTGCAGCCGCACAAGGCTTTTGCCGCAACTAAGGTGGGTTCATTATGGAGCGATCGCAAGGGCAAAAGCTATCGCCGTCTCGCAGTCAACGGTGGGGAATTGGGCTGTATGGTTCTATGTTGAGCGTGCGATCGCGAATGTCCGGTGTTGCGATCGCACTGCTGGCAGTCTAGTTTGCTCTCATTAAGTAACTCTCAGACTTTCGTCATTTTTGGGAAATTGAGGTGTATTCTGGCAATATGTTGATATGCTGGGAGATAGAAAGATGTGTGAAGCGGAATGTACGCGATCGCGTTTTGCCCTGGCACTCACACGCTAATATCCAAGGTTTTTATTGAGCATAGGGCAGTGGCTGCGATCGCAATTGCCTATCCAGTGTCAGATTTGTTTGCGGCGGCATTCGCTAAGGTGTTCTGTGAGTTATTCGTACAGGAGCTAGTGGTGGATTAATGAGACGACAGGGGAGAAAGCTATTAAACTGATGACAATTAGGGAGGCACTGCGGGCGACTCGCTGGTATTTGTTTGTGAGAGTATCCCAATCCTGTGGGGCTTGGTTATGAGCTTTGAGTTTCTAGTTGGGCTATTGACTGCTGAAGTCAATCTAAAAAATATTAAATTATTCCTGGTATTTTTGGTTGAGCGCTTGGGAAACAAGCCGCTAAAACTTAAAGTAAAAGCCAAAGACATTGAAGTTAAAATAGAGGTTAGAAGTCAAGCGGAATTCTTAACAATCGAAAAATTAGTAGAAGATTTTCTTCAAAAATTAAAGCAGAACGATTCAGTAGAATCAGACATTACTACACAAGCAGCATTAACATATAGTGTACTATTGGCTGTACCACCAGAGGGTATTATGGTTGGTAGCGAATTGGAAGTTACTATCTACCTGGGTACTCGTTACCTTGGGAACTCTTGCACGATGGTCAACGGTTTTTGAGCGATCGCTTCATCACTCGCTATGCCAGCGAACATGGTTTACCCGGTAATTCAGTGGTAGCGGTAGCAGTAGATGGGTTGGGGCAAGTTTGGGCGGCTCACGAGCATTTTGGACTTAGCTACCTCAAAAATGACATTTGGCGACGCTACAGCATTCTAGGGGAAATAAAGGTTAGCTGCTTAGCCGTAGATCCTACTGGATGGCTTTGGGTTGGTACGGCTAGCGGCATTTATGCTATCCACAGTCCAGACCGCAAACCCGCGATCGCTCTATCTCCAGCTGGTCATCCTCCCAGAGCAATGGCAGTTACCAACGAAAACGATATTTGGCTGTGCAATGCTGAGGGTGTCCATCATTACCAAGATTCTCGCTGGGTACGCCGTAGCGATCGCGTCCAACCGGATATCCTGACACTTGCTCGTCAGGGTGATAACCTCTGGTTAGGCACGTTCCGAGGACTGGTGCGAATCGATCTGAAAACGGGCAAACTGCACCCCATTGATCATAAACTCCAAGGCGAAGTAACTGCTCTGGCTCCCTCATCCCAAGGAGTTTGGGCAGCTTGTGGGGGACGAGTGGGTTTAGCGACGGAAACTGGCTGGACACCCCTTGGAGAAAAGCGGCTCAACACCCCCATCACCAGCTTGGCAGTAGCCAGCGACGATGAAGTGTGGATTGGCACTCACGACGGACTGTTGCGGGGTGGAACCGAAGGGATACGCCTGCACTTAACTGATACTCCCCCTGATGTGATTGGCTTGCCTTCGGGCGATCGCTCTCCCGCCACGTTCAGCAATTTAGTTCAGGCGCTATCTGTGCAGCGATTGGCAGAGCGTTCTATCTTATGGATTGGGACTGCTCGCGGTTTGTTTCGCCTCGACCTGTTTACAGAGAATTGGCGGCGCTATGGTCGTTTGGGGACGCAGGATATTCGAGCGATCGCCACCACTCCAAACCAAGAGACGGTTTGGGTTACCAGTTGGTCTAGCGGTTTACACGGCTTAAAACAACAAACTGAACTGGAAACCACGCCGAAAATTTCTCAACCAATTCTGGCGATAACTGCTGGAACTTTGCATAGTTGGGCAGTTGGCTTAGATGGTCTTTATCAGTACAAAGATTCAGCCTGGGTACAGGTAATTTCTGCTAAAAAATTGCCTGTAATGGGGTGGATACAAGCTGTTGCCCAAGCTGTTGCAAACCATGTTTGGCTGGGGACTTCAGCCGGATTGTTGGTCTACAAACCCGATACTGGGCAAGTCACGACAGCAAGCGAGAATTTGGGAAGTGTGGATGTGCGATCGCTTTTGGCAATTTCTCATGGTAAATCAGAACTGCTCTGGGTTGGGACTACTCAGGGACTGTATGCGGGCAAATCCGACAACTGGGAATCTGTACCCGATCTTGAGAATCGAACGATTACAGCCTTGGCATGGGATGATAACGCCAGCAGTTTGTGGGTAGGGACAGATTTGGGGCTATTCCGCCTGGTGAGTCAGGATAATGGCTGGAAAATAGCCAATGATTTTAACGTCCACAATAGTGGTTTGGGGGCAAATCGAGTGAATGCGATCGCAATCGGTACGGGTGACTCTGGCGAGACTAACTTGTGGGTAGGAACGTCTTGGGGGTTGAGTTGTTACAGCTATTAACAAAAAAACGAGCAATGAGGAGGCTGAGTCAACTCTGAAGACCGATTATCTAGGCATTATGCTGAATAACTTGCTTATCATAGAAAAGACTCTTTTGCGATCGATATAACTTCACCCTTGCATGATTGCCCTTAGCGAGTTTCAGCGCTACTTACAATCGATTCTCGATACTTCAGGGGAGGACGCCAAGCGGGAGGTAAGCGATCGCTATATTCCCACGCTAGCTGAGTTGCCCTTGCAGGTACAAACTGCTGTATCATCTCAGCCAAACTCACAGGAACAACAAAATGAGAGGCGAGAGCAATTCGCAGTGGTAGAGGGATTGCGAAAGTATGCCCCAGATCGTGTGCTGTTGGTGGGTAAACCTGGTTCAGGAAAATCAACTTCACTGCGGCGGCTGTTGTGGGAAGAGGCAAGACAGTGTTTAGAAGCGATCGAGCAAGGTAAGATAGAGATTCCCCCAATACCTATCTTGATTGAATTGCGGGGTCTTAAAGGTTCAGTGTTAGCAGCGATTCAAGAAAATCTGGGGTGGTGGCTTGACCTTGATGAGAAAACTTTGAAAGCTTTCCTCCGTGATAGAGGATTGTTCCTGTTATTAGATGGGTTGAATGAATTACCGAACGAACAAGCTTGGCAAGAATTTGATAAGTTTAGACAGGTATGTGCTACTCGCTTCCCGCCAGAAGATTTTGTATGTGCGGGCTGATAACTTATGCGATCGCGCTGGTTGCCAGCCCACCAGGGAGAACTAAGCAATAGTACTCAAATAAAGAGGAAAAACAGGTCAAGGAAATCAGGCAATACGCTGTGTTATCCGCTTTTAGGATATAGCGATCGCGTGAAACCTGTTGTAGGCCAAGAGTGGGTTTCAATTGAGTAAATTAGCTTTTGTTCGTGATTACTTTGGCAGAGCCAAAATATGTGCAATTGTGTTTTGAATCTGTTCGGGAGTCTGAAGATGGTTAACTTGTAAATGTTGATAGATTTTGGATCGAATCCGGAGCGATAGTTGTTCCTACTGGTTGATGGTGTAATAGAGTAAGCCTGAGTTGATGAATTAAATATTCAACCAGATTATAATCAGGAGAATAAGGAGGTGTATGAATAAATTCTATTTCTAAGCTTGAGTTGATACCAAGTTTTAACAATTCCCCCTGTCACATATTTTTCATCTTTTTCTTGTGAGTTGAATTGTTATCCAAGATTACGGTTAGTTTGTGAAAACCTTGTTTGGATACATCACTACATAACTCAGTAAAATAGCTAACTATATCTTCAGTCTTAGCACGTTCAGTTAGCTTTAAATATTCTTCGCCTGTAATTGCATCCACGCAGAGAAGGCCATTAAACTTATTCCGTTTCCGTTGATTACTGGGTATTTGCGGTCTGCTATTCTTTTCTGCCCAAGCATAGAACAAGCTGGGACGATCGTAAATGGCAAACTCATCAAAAAATGTAATTTTTTCACCTGTCTGCTGACCTGACAGTTTTTTTTTAAGGAGCTATAAACTTTTGTTGACGTTCTTTATCAGCTCTCTTCATAGTCCCGATGCGCCTTTTGGTGCGATAATTTTAGCGAGTCTAGGATTTCATAGCTCCGGCTATCTTTTAAGGAAACACCCCATCTTTGTTCAATTACTCTGCTAATTATTTTTCCTGTCCAAATGGTTCTATCTATACCATAATCTGTCGGGCCAGATTCTAAAATCATTCTTTTTAGTTCCAGTTGTTGTAACTCATTTAAACGAGATGGAACTTGGTGTGTAATTTGTTTGGTTAGTTCTAGCAGCCCACCCTTGATAAATTTATCTATCCACTCAGTTAATGTTACATAGCTACACCTCACTTTTTTAGCTACTTCTGGTCTACTATACCCCAGCCACAAGTATTTAATTGCTAATAACTTTTGGCGAATATAGCTTTGTTGATGTTGATAGTACAACTTTTGCCATAACTCCCAGTTGGGTTCAATTTCCCGTAACCTCTGGGTGCGATTTTTCAGAATTTATGCCCAAGAGCTAGATCTTTCCACTTTCAATTATCCATCTTTCATTGTACTGAATGCTCATACTTAGCTCTCCTAAGAAACAAAATCGCCAAACCCTTATGAATACAGGATTACGGGAATTTTTGTTTGTTTCATCCCTAACGGGTTGCGATCGCGTAGCTAGCCGCAAGGCAATATCGCCGCCCGTGGGACGCTCTAAACAGTACATCTGTGTAAGTACTATTGCTTAGTTCTCCCTGGTGGGCTGGCAACCAGCGCGATCGCATAAGTTATCAGTCCGCACATACAAAATCTTCTGGCGGGAAGGGAGTAAACAGTCAGGTAGCTTTAGCCATCATATGACTTAACATTCCTCGGTTGCTGCATCAGAGGATAAGCTTTAGGGCGGCGCTTTCTGACTCTCGGCTCGCTACGACCCGGACGTTCTAGAATGGGTTTGTGTACAATCATCGCGAGTAAAATACGATAGATTCGGCGACGTTTATTTCCAGAGGTAGTCAACAATTGTGGGATGAAGTTATCAAGGTGCTGACGAGCTGCAAGCAGCAGACAATTGTAACGGCAGGGTGCCGTAAGTTGTACCAGCTTCCCACATCAAGGTGCGTAGCAAATTGTAAGCTAACAGGTAAACATAAATTTCTTTACGCACCATTTCTGGAGATTTGCTACGTAATATATCCATTCCCAAAGTAGTTTTGAGATGTTTTAAGTCTAGTTCCACATCCCAACGTAATTCGTAAAGTTTTACTAACTCTAACGTCGAATAAGTTTCAACATCTAATAAAGTAGTGATTAAAGAAACTTGTTGAGTCCGAAACCCAGGAATAGCAATATAATAGTGGACTTCTCGTACACTCAGAGTTAAGGGAAGCGTAGCGAATTCTTCTTTGGTTAAACCTTTGGGACAAGTTTTAGGCTTGTGCCAAATAACTTGCTTATCGTGTGACCCAAAAACTTTACCGCGTCGTAACTCTTGCTTACGCCCTTGGTGCTTGAGGAATACAGCATCGGCAATACGCTTTTTGACAAAAACCAAATCAGCATAAGAACAGAAAGCTCGGTCTCCTAAAAGCACATCATTTGGGTTAAGAAATTCATATAGTCGTCTTGCCAATTTGACATCATGGGTATTTAGCACGTCGATAGCTAGTGCAATAGCAGCACCTGTGGCGAGACTGAATAGAACACCAATTTTGGCGATGGGAAAGCCACACCCAGACGATTGAGAGCTGGGTTGAGGATAAATCTTCTGATTGTCAGAGGTGTCTGGCATTGATACTGTTGACCCATCAATTACCTTAACATGACGACCACACCAAAGATCTATGGGTGTAACTTTACCTTGTAAGCCTTGTCCTACCTTACTAAACAGTTGCTGTAGCAATTTTTCGGGTAAACGCTGACGCGCTTGACAGTAAGCACCAGTATCCTGAGAAGGCAGTTCTACATTTTCAGTTGATAACCAAGCAATCACCCGACTGACAGCATTGTGACAGCTCTTGTCAGCATCTAAAACCTGAGAAAGAAATGCCCACAATGTTACAAAGGGGTCAAATAACCGGCGCCGGTATTTAATTTCAAGAGCGTTGAGAGCTGCCTCAATAGTGGCTTCTGGTAATAGGTCACGGAATGGTAGTCCTACACTAACCGTAAATTTCTCAAAGAGAATTTGTACGCGATTAGAAATATTAGAAGTAGTCATTATCAGCCTAGTAGTTTTTGTTCCAGTGTGACTGGAGGTTTTCAGGGGGCGCTTGTCACCCCCATTAGCTTAAGCGCTAATGGTTTTTTTGGCTGTTTTGCCAAGAGCCAAAAGTTGCTCCAACAACTTGCTTATTGCCAATAAAATTGTTTGGCAAAAAATAACGGCCTCGCTTATATGACCAGATCGAAATAAAAATTAATAATATATGCTGCTATCATTATACCAGACAAGGGCAGTAAAAATATCTCACCCAGCCACAATTTATTACGTTAAACATGCTAATATGGTTATTTATAAGTCAAAACAGGTAAAAATAGAAAGGCTCACAGCTACCTTACCATTCCCAATCCAAGAAAATAGTCGTTGTCCCCACTTGTAACGGTTTTTTAGCAGGAAAAAGAACTAAAATTTCAAGCCAACAACAGAAAATTTTCGGATTCAATGATGTTAAAGAAATCTACAAATGCAGAGAAATTATGAAATTGTTTATCTAGTCATAATTGGACAGTTGCTTTTCATGAGTATCAAGAATAGGTAAAGGAATTAATCAATTCTGTGAGCAATAAGCAGACATTTTATCAAAAGGGCTTGAGAGCTATAAAGTTTATACAGCAACTAATTTAGGGCGCTTGTCGCCCCCCGATCTGGAGGTCAAAGGCTGTGAGGGAGGGAACGTGAAAGTTAAGCACGGCAGGGATGAGGGAAGCGCTTACGCGCTTAACTAAGTGCCATTCCAGCAAAGTCAAAGAAAGTCACCAAACTCAGATCTTGCACCATTGTCAACAAGCCTTGAAACCCTTGTTTCTTAACGAAAAATCTAGGCTTTCAAGTTTAGCTATTTGCAAGAAACTAAGGTTGAGCCACTGTGCAAGATCTGAGCAAACGCAAAAAGTAATTTGTTGCCAGTTAGCTTCAATTTCCCATCTCAAATTTCAAATCTTAAATCCCTATGGTTGCCCGTAAAGCTCCAAACATCACGGATTATTTTTCCTCTGCCAAGCAATCCCAGCAACTTTCAAGTGCTGAAGCAGAAATTCAGGAACTCAAGGCAGAAATTGAACGACTGCGGAATGCTGGTTCAACCGAGTTGGAAGCACAACTTGCCCAGCTGCGGAACCAACTCCAATCTCAGTCTGGCATCTTGTCAATTCCCCTTGACCAAATTCAACCAAACCTAGAGCAACCCAGGCAAACGTTTTTAGCAGAAAGCATTGAATCAATGTCCCGTTCTTTAGAGAAAGATGGACAACTCCAACCGATTATTTTGATGCAGCGGGAGAACTTAGTGCTGTTTGATGGGGAACGGCGTTGGCGCAGTGCATTGGCTTTAGGTTGGCAGACGCTTACTGCTGTGGTTATTCCCGAACCCGATGCTTTACATCGTAAGGCTTTGTTGACTTCCCTCCATCGAGAAGACCTCAATCCCCTCGACAAAGCGGAAGCAATTGTGCGGGAAATAGAAACTAATACGGGTTTGACTGGTTCAGATATTCCTCGTATTCTGTCCACTGCTGTACGACGGTTAGGCGCAGAGAAACGAATGAATGCGGTTGTTGAACTGATTACTGCAACTGTTGAGGAGTCGTTGCAGGCGGCTGAAAGAGAGCAATTGGTGGAGTTTCAGGAGGTATTGCGTCAAAAACTAGCAGAGATTGAAGCGGTTTTGGGACAGAAGTAGTTATTTGTGCGATCGCACGCCGCGATAAAAAGATATTTATTATTAGAACGAAAACCTCTGCGATCGCGCGAATCTCGGCTATAAGTTTTTGTTTTACTCTGAATCATGTGGTTTCAATAAGCCTATTTGCTTTACCCAAAGTTGGCGATTACCATGCTCTAAATTAATTATCTCTTCCAAAGACCAATGGAAATGAAATGCGATGCAGGCTACCTCCTCATACAGTTGGTTTAAGGGGTAGCGAATAACTCCCCCGATAGTTCAAACTCCAGATTAAATTTTTCATTGCATCTAGGACACTTCACCGGAATAGATGCACTACCTTGTTGATTAATTCGGTTATAAAACTCCTTTAAATAAGCTAGGTCATAGGTAAAAAGATTTTCTAACTTTTCAGGTGTGACAACGGATAAATCGCCCAAACTGGTAATAACGAGAGAAAGCATCACCAAAAATCCATAAGCTGGATTATCCTGAACTCGACGGTCTTTTTGAACCGAAATTTCGTCTTTGGCTGTAGCAAGACGCATAAATCCTTGAGAATGAACTTTTCCGCTGTCATCGATTAAGCCTTTAGGAAGGCTAAATTTAAATTCTGTTTGCAATGGGTTTTTATCAGACATAAGTCAGGTGACTCGCTAATAGGTTAATTATTCTTGAACTTTTCTAACAACAAATCTCGTTGTTGCTGAGCTAGTTCGTAATTGGGATTAATGTTTAAAGCGGCTTCAAAGGCTTCGAGAGCGTCTTGATATCGTCCCATTCCTTCTAGGGCTAAACCTTTGCCAGTCAGGACATAAAAATTGTTTGGTCTGATGTTGTTAGCTCTTTCATAAGCATCTATGGCGCGATCGTACTGTTTCAATGTAACCAACACTACACCTAGATTGTACCAGGCTTCAAAGGATTTTGGATTAAGTTCTATTGCCTGGTTTGCTGAATTAAGGGCGTTTTGGTAATCGGTAAAGTGCCATAATGCTACGCTTTTGTTGGCTAAGATATCAGCACAGTAGTTTTGGGCCGATTCTAAAACTTTTTCATATTCTTTCAACAGCCACTTTCCTAAACTTTCTCGGTTATACAAAATTGAGCTACAAGTTAGGTCTGCTTGAAAATTAATCTCGCTTTCTAAAGCTTTATCATAAGCTTGGATTGCCAATTTATTTTGTCTTAACGTACTTAATACTCTACCATTGTTAAACCAAGCTTGAGCATATTTAGGATTAATTTCAACTGATTTTTGCAAGGCTAATTGGGCGTCCTGATATTTTCCTAAATACCATAGGCTAACACCTTTATTATTCCAAGCTTCGGTCATATTTGGATTAATATTAATCGCTCGTTCTGCTGAATTGAGGGCTTCTTGGTATTGCCCCAGTCCGATGAGGGCAGTGCTATGTTGATTCCAAGCATAAGCGGGATTTTTATCTCCCCAACTGCCATCACCGTCGAGCGAACTCTGGCAAGCTGCTAGTGCTTCTTTGTAGTTGGCTAAACGGTTGAGTGTCGCGCAGCGATTGACTTGAGCTAAAGCAGATTTAGGATTAATTTGAATTGCTTTATTATAAGAATTCAATGCTTTTTGATTTTGCTCTAATTTTTCCCATAAAATTCCTTGATTCGTCCAGATAACAGGATCGTTAGGATTAATTGCTAAGGCTTTTTCATAAGAGGCGATCGCTTCTAATATTTGTCCCATTCTTTGTTGCGCTATAGCACGGTTGGTTAAAGCTGGTGCAGGTAGTGCATCTATAGCGCGATCGCAAGCAGCAATTGCTTCTTCCTGTCTGCCCAAATCTGATAGCGTACCGCAGCGTTCAACGATGGCGATCGCATAATCTTCATTAATACTTAAAGCTCGATCGAACGATGCCAAGGCTGTTTCGTTTTGCCCTAATTTTTTCAAGGCTAAACCTCTATTATACCAGGCAATAGCCGGTGTTATATTACCCCAATTTCCATTGGCTTGCAATGCTTGCTCGTGGGAGGCGATCGCTTCATCATACTTACCCAGTTGATATAAAGCTTCGCCGCGACGAGTCCAAGCCTGAGAATTTTTTTTGTCAAAACGCAGTAAAAAATCATAAGAATTTACGGCTTCGGCATATCGTTTTAACTGCAAGAGTGCATTGCTACGACTCGACCAAATATCTGAAGATTTGCTGTTTGGTTTAAGCGCGATCGCTCGTTCGCAAGCTGTTAGTGCTTCCCCATAGTTTTGTGAGCTTTCTAATATCCGACATTGGTTTGCCCAAAAGTTAAAGTCTTTTAGCTCAAATTGCGGCGTTGTGGCTTGCGCTACTCGATCGTTAATCGTTCTATTTCGCTCGTTAGTTGCTGCCAGGACGGTGGTGTTGATAAAAATACCGATCGTCGCAGTCGATATTTTAAGTAATTTTAAAATTTGTTTCATATTGATACAGGTAAAACCGGGTGCATTTTTCTGATAGCTAGTGAACGATCGCCGCGCCACAAGTGTATCAGTTATTAGAGGGTCACGCCAATCCAGACCGGGCGCAACCAGAAACAGCCACAGAATCGATACTCGCAGCGATCGCCAATACCATGCCTGCTCAACCTACATTAGAACAGTTAGTTACTATATTTGAATTGTTAACCTGGTCAAGAAATTTAGTTTAAAATTATTGGGCTGAGGCAAGCGTGCGCGAGTAGGCTGGAGTTATGAAAATTTTGAACCCTAGTGCAGGAGCGATCGCATTGTACCTAGTTTGGGGAGGTATGGGAGCGATCGTTGCACAAGAGTCCCCAAGCATCAGACGCCTGCGGGAAACCAGAGACTGTGCAGGATGCAACCTCACCAACGCCAACTTAGCCAACGCATACTTGCGCGAAGCCAACTTGAGAAACGCCAACCTGAGCAACGCCAACTTGCGTTCCGCCGATTTAAGCGGCGCTTACCTGAGCAATGCAAATTTGCAGGGTGCTTCCTTACGCGGTGCCAACTTGAGCAGTGCCAACTTGCGTTCCGCCGATTTGCGAGGAACCGACCTCAAAGACACAAAAATTAACTATGAAACCGAAATAGACAGCAAATGGCGCATCGTTTGGGAAATCGTCAATCAACCTGCAAGCGGTAGAGACATGCGAAGAGCCGATCTGCAAGGTGCTAACCTCAGCAGTGTAAATTTAAGTCAAATTAACCTAGAAAATGCTAACCTAACAGGTGCAAACTTGAGCGGAACAAACTTGCAAAATGCCAACTTGAGCAACACCAATCTCAGCGGAGCAAACTTATTTATTGCCGACCTCAAAAATGCCAATCTCAGCAGCGCTAATTTAACCAATGCCAACTTGACAAATGCCGACATGCGCCAAACAAACCTGAGTGGGGCTAACCTAGATCGAGCCAACTTGAGTAGCGCTAACATGGGTCAAGCTAACTTAAGCAATACCAATCTAATATCCGCCAATTTGAGAGAAGCTGACTTAACCGGAATAAATTTAAACGGCGCTAACTTAAACGGCGCAGACTTATTTAATGTCAGCCTCAGAGATATCGACTTAAACAGTACCAACCTGCGGGGTGCTAATCTCAGAGGCGTTAATTTTAGGGGTGTAAATCTGAGAGGAATCGAGTTGGGTGGCGTCAACTTAAGCGGCGTAAATTTAAGCGGAGCCGACCTCAGCGGTGCTAATTTAAGCGGTGTTATTTTCAAACAAGCAATTCTGGCAAAAGTTAATTTAAGAGGCGTCAATCTAACCGATGCTGACCTGAGTAACGCCGATTTAAGTAATGCAGATTTAAGCGGAGCCAACCTCAGCGGTACAAACCTCAGCAATGCCGATTTAAAAGGAGCAACTTTAAGCGGAATCACGCTAACTTCTGCTACTAATTTATGCGGCACAACTATGCCAGATGGAAGTCAAAGGCGTTGCTAATTGGTAATTGGTAATTGGTAATTGCTAATTGCTAATTGCTAATTGGTAACTCAAGATCCAATCCAAAATCTGAAATCTCCAATCTCCAATCCAAAATCTGAAATCTAAAATCTAAAATCTGAAATTATATGACTCATCAATCTTTTCCCCCACCACCGATAAATCCCTTCGAGCGCCTTCACGTTTATGACGGATTGATGATGAATTCTAAACGGTGGTTGCTGGCGCATGAATATCATCGCCGCCGCCAAAACGTTCACTATCAATCCCTCAATCAACCGGGAATTGTTTGGGGATTGGGAGTAAGATTAATCGACCCGCCAGCCGAAGCACCCGCTCAATTTCGAGACAGACGTTGGGTAGAAATTCAACCGGGAATTGGGATTGATGTAGAAGGAAATCTTATTATTGTGGATGCGGCGATTGACCGCAAATTTCGCATTGCTACCCCAGCACCGCTAACGGGAAGTTTGACGGTTTATTTAGTTGTCAGTTATGTAGATCCTTACAATCCAGAGCGACAAGAAAACTCGGAATTATTAAGGGAATGGATTCGATTTGATGAAAGAACAGATCCACCGGAACACAATCAAGTAGAATTGTGCCGCATTGAATTGCAACCCGGTATAGTGAAACTGGAAAAACCAAGCGATGTTTTATTTCCTAACGGGAATCAGTTAGATTTTCGCTACCGAATGCAAGCCAAAGCTAGACCGGAAGCGGTGGTGAAGGTAGCTCAAATGAAACAAAACGAGGCAGATTACGATAATGGTAGGAAAAAGTTAAGTAATAAAATAGAAGAGAACCTCTCCTATTTAATACAATCTGCCGCTGCACTTTATCCGTCTTTACAGGGAGAAACAGAAATCGGAAAAGTCAGCTTGCAAACGCCTAGAAGTGTAACCTATTATGATTTACTGTACTTGGCAGATTCGCAAGTTGTTGCGTTTGAAGAAGAGGAAGTTGAAACCGTCAGAAGCTATTTAAGAACTGGGGGAATTGTTTTAATAGATTCTCCGAGTTATAATGAAGATTTCGCAGATATCATTATTAATGATATAATTAAAGACGAGTTAGAAATTGATTTAGAAAATTGGCAAGAAATTAAACGAGAACATCCATTGCGATCGCAGCCTTTTTTGTTTGGCGCACTCCCGCATATCGAGGGACAACAGATTGAATTGTGGTCAGGATGTGGGGTTATTTTAGTCAGGGGTGCTTTATCTTCTGCTTGGGGATTGGATGAGGAATATTTGCGCGATCGCAACGAAATTCGTACCGCACAAGAGTTAGGAATTAACATCCTGCATTTTGCGTGGCGGCGACGACAAATTACCCAGTTAATGCAATAGTTTTTGCTAATGGCTAATGGCTAATCGTCAATAAAATACCAATTAGCAATTAGCAATCACCAATTACCAATTACCAATTATGCCAAATCTTGTTAAAGCGATCGTTTCCAAAAAAGAACTAAAGTTCATACCAGATATTTCTGTCGATTCTGGCGATCAAAGTAGCAATGGCGATAACGAATTTGACGTAACAGTTGTCAACGAAAGCGATAAATTTGCCAGCTTTTATTTAGAACTGACAACCATCGGAGCAGACCCCAACTCTAATATAAAATGGTACAGCTTATATCCAGAAATTTCGGTCAAAAAACCTCCTGGTGCTAGTACAACATTTCACGTAGTTATTACCAAATCACCCATACAGGTATACGATACGACGATTGACCTGACATTGAGGGTATTTTCTGTTGAATTTTCCCAGTTATTTACTAGCCAAAAACTCAGATTAACCATTGAAAAAGCTCGCCGACCTTTGAAGATTTACCTTCCAGTAAAAGACCTCAAAGTCTTTCCCGGTGATGCAATAGAAATTCCAGTCATAGTCTATAACTTAAGTCCAAAAGCTACTACAGTCACGCTCAATCTTGCTGGATTAAATCCAGACTGGATAACCGAAGGAACTACACAAAGTTTCCCAATCGATGCGGGAGATTCAAACAAAACCAGTTTCTGGTGTCAACCTCCAAGAAATCCCGAAACTCTCAGTCAAGAATATGATTTCACGATTGAAGCCAGATCGGATACCAGTAGCCGCAATCCCCGCGAACAAGGAACTTTAGAAGTTTTACCCCAAGGGACTGTGGAGTTTAGCTGTAACCCCAAAGTGCAAAGAATTCCGCGATTAAAAGGAAAAGTTTTTGGCAAAAAATCTAAATTTGCGCTTTACGAACTGCAATTTGAAAATAATAGCAATTTACCCCAACAGGTTGATATACAAGTTTCAGAATCAGATAAAAAGCAATGCAATTTAGTAATACCTGAAAGCATCAACCTGGAACCGGGGGAAGCCAAATACACCTACTTGGAAGCCAAAAAGCGACGACCTTGGTGGTGGTTAAAACGGCGATTATTTTTTGAAGTTGCTCCAACTTTAACAGAACCCGATACAGGCTTTCCCAGCACCCAAATTCGTCCTAACCCCAGCAGCCAAGTTTTGGAACTGCAAGTTTTGCCGATAATTCCGGTTTGGCTTCAGTTTTTGGGGCTACTTTTAACTCTGTTGCTGCTTTGGTTGTTGTGGTATCTTCATCCTCAAGATTATCATAAAGGCCCCGTTAATTCGGTGCGTTTAATTGGGAATAGCAGCTTAGTTGTCAGCGGTTCTAGCGACCAAACAATAAGACTTTGGCAAGTAGATAGAAGTCCTTGGAAGCCGGATATTCGCCGCCTTAAATACGAGGGGTTTATTGCTGAGAAAACTGAAAAAGCCGTGCGGGTGATCCGTCAAACTCCCAGGGAAGATTATGTCATCGCCGCCGGATTAGAAAATGGCGATATTAAACTTTGGAACGTGTTGACCAAGATTCCTCCCCAGTCGATTTATACTGGAACAGACAGGGTTTTTGACCTGGCTTTTAGCAAAGATTCCCGCTATTTATTCAGCGGACATGGTAGCGGGATTGTGCGTCAGTGGAATTTGGAATTTGGTACTAAAAATCCCCGAATTGCAGATGCTGGATTTACTATTTATGCGATGAGTTTGAGCGAAAATCAGCAGGAAAGACCAAACACTCTGGTTGTTGTGGGAGGACGGTACAATAAATTAGCCTTGTGGGATTGGATAAACAGCCGGATTTACGAACTGAAATATCAATGGCTAGACTGGAAAAAAGACAATAAATTTGACCCGGTAATGGGACAGAATCAATATATTGATGGACTGGCGATCGCAGACAAGAAAAATCTGTTAGCATCGGCGGATAATGAAGGATATATTACCCTGTGGAATCTGAATGCAGTGCGCGAATGCATCCGGGATAAACAGCTAGAGGAAATTGAACGAGGTGTCCAGAATCAAAAAAAAGATGGTGTGGGAAATACGATCGCTGCGCTAGAATGCGACAATGCTATCTTAGAACAGTGGCGAGATGGTCACAATAACCAACCCGTTCGTTCGATAGCATTGACGCAAAATGGTTGCTATTTAGCCAGCGTGGGAGATGATGGAAAAGTCATGCTGTGGGAATTGGAGAATAGAATGCGATCGCCCCAAAACCAAAACGGCAAAATCATCGCCTCTTCTCCCGGAATTAGACTCAACAGCGTCGATATCAAAGCAGTAGACGACTACCTAGTCATCGCCACCGGCGACGATCAATATCGAGTCAGACTCTATCGCGTCCAGGGGATAAAAAACAATGACAATGCAAATTGCAAATAACCCCTTATTTATCGAAGACCTCTCCTTAGAAGCAAACCAAATTACGCGAGGTTCTACAGCTAAACGCCGCATCGTAGTCAAAAACTTAGGCGAGAAAAAAGCCGATATTGATATTTGGATCGCCGCCACCGACGCCAAATCAGAACCCTTGCTGCGGTGGTGTACTTTCAGCGAACCCAACCCCCTAAAATTAGACGCAAAAGAAAACCGCGAAGTTACTTTATTTTTTGAAGTTCCTCCGCAAGCAACCCCAGACTTATACAACTATGAAATTTTAATTGAAGCGCCAGTTCAATACCCCGACAAAATTTTTCGCCGTCCTCAGCAACTGCGGGTTTTGCTCTCAGATCAAGATGCAGAATGGGGGAACGAACCAGAATTTACCTTACACCCATTAACCAACTCTGCTAACCCTTATCCTCTCAAAGCCGGAGAAAAATTAGAAGTCAAAGTTACTGTAGAAAACCGTTCTAAAAGAGTCGATAGATTTTATTTGAATTGTCCGGAATTACCAACCGAATGGTATAATATACGCTATCCAGAAAGCGCAGTAGAAACCGCTGGGTTAGTCCAAGAAACTGATGGGTTGCAATTGAACCCAGGTAAAACAGGCGAAATTAGCTTAATTTTACATCCGCCCCAATATACACCAGCAGGTAATTACTTTCCCACCCTCCGCCTGATATCTAGGAACAAAGAAGATTTAGTTTTGTTGGATGTAGTTTACTTGCAACTTCTGCACGACGAAACATTAACCGTCGAGTTACATCCCCTATTGCTCAAAATACCAACGCAACAAGGTAAATTTGAAGTTCAGTTAATTAACGGGGGTAATATTACCCGCGAAATAGCTATTTCTGCAAGCGATCGCGAAGAACTTTTCACCTATACCCCCGAACTTCTCCCAGTACCAATACCGCCCGGATACACCAGCACCATCCCCTTAAATGCAAAACCCCGCAAGTGGTGGCGTCGTCCTCTCTGGGGAAAAGCACTCGAATTTAATTTTGTCCTAGAACTCGAAAACAACAAACTATTATTCCTACCAGAAAACACCAAACCGCCACAACTTCCCAAAGAATTACCCCAAGGAACAATAATATGGGAGCCGCGTCCTTGGTGGCAAATTTGGCTACCAATTATCCTGCTACTTTTATTAGCATTGGGATTAATTTCTGTCGGGGCATTTCTCTATTGGCAGAAAGTTTTAATTCAACCCAAAATTAATAAAGTTGAGCCAACCGAAAAGGTTTATCAAGAACTTGACGGAGAGACAGTTATTTTAAACTTGTCCATTCGCGATTGGCGGAATTGGGAATTTAAAAATTGGCGATTTCAAAACAGCCCAAAACTATCGACGTTAAAAATTATCCCTCAAAGCCGTGAAGGAACGGCAAAGATTATCAGTTACGACTACAACCAGCTAGTAAAGTTATGCCAACTTCAAAACCAAAATATCAATTGCAATAATATAACGACCGAAATTAAGAAAGCTGGAGAGTATACTTTTAAAATAGAAGTTTATTCCCAAGGAAAAAATAAACCAACAGACTCCAAAGAAACAGATACTATTATCATTGAACCTATCGATACACCAAAAATTATTGAATTTTCATCTAACAAGTCAATTTATCGAGAAGTTCTCAAAGAGCAGGTTTTTCTGAATTGGAAAATCAGCAACCCAAACCAAATTCAAAATTTGATTTTAACTCAGCAAGCCAGCAACGGTTCACCTGTCAAAAAAACTTTTATCCAGTGCAATCCTCAAGAATTGAAACCTCAAGTTCAAGCAAAGCTTAATCCAGGCAAAATTGAAAAAATCAACAATATAGATGTCCTCGCATGTCAAGGTATAGCCACCAACGTTACCCAAGCGGGGGATTATACTTTTAAATTAGAAGTGTTTTCCAAGCAAAACCCCACCCAACCTTCAGACACCAAACAGACAGATACCATCGCAATTCAACCCGTACCCATACCGAAAATTATTGACAAAATTTTACCGAATAAACTTACCTATGAATACAAAGAGCCAATTTTTCTGAGTTGGAGACTCAGTAACCCCAGTCAAATTCAAGAATTGAGGATTATTGAACAGGGTAGCGATGCAGCAGTGACTAAAAACACAATTCCCCTGACTCAATGCAAACCTCAACAATTGAAACCCGCAGTTTCTCAGCCAAGTAATCCATTTAAAATTGAACCCGCCCCAGAGATTCTCATCTGTGAAAACATCCGCATGACTCCCACCAAAGCGGGGAGTTATACTTACAAAATCGAAGTTACTTCCAGGCAAAACCCCAACCAACCTTCAGATGCCAAAGAAACCGATACGATTGTAGTTAAACCACTGCCGCCTGTGCCTGTACCGAAAATTGACAAAGTTTTAACTAACAAAGCAAATTATGAATATCAAGAACCAGTTCTTCTAACTTGGAGTATCAGCAACTCTAGTCAAATTAAAGAATTGAGGATTATTCAACAGGGAAGTGATGGAGTAGTGACTAAAAACACGATTCCCCTGAGTCAATGCAAGCCGCAACAATTAACCCCAGGAAATAATCCGGCAACTATCACCTGTCAAAATATCCGCATGAATCCTACAAAAGCAGGGAGTTATATTTACAAAATAGAAGTTATTTCTAGGGAAAACCCCAACCAACCTTCAGATGTCAAAGAAACCGATACGATTGTAG
>DNGJ01000126.1:3152-6745 GCA_003486305.1 Cyanobacteria bacterium UBA11371 | reverse complement strand
TATTCAACAGGGAAGTGATGGAGCGGTGACTAAAAACACGATTCCCCTGAGTCAATGCAAACCGCAACAATTAACCCCAGGAAATAATCCGGCAACTATCACCTGTCAAAATATCCGCATGAATCCTACAAAAGCGGGGAGTTATACTTACAAACTAGAAGTTATTTCCAGGCAAAACCCCAACCAACCTTCAGATTTCAAAGAAACAGATACGATTGTAGTTAAACCCTTACCAGTTCCGAAAATTGGTCAAATTTCCTCAACAAAGCCATTTTATGAGGCAGCTAAAAATGAGGAAATTATGCTCACTTGGGAAATTAGCGACGCTAAACAAATTAAAGAATTAAGGCTGATAAGTTTAGCTCCCGATGGTTCTGTAAACAGCCAATTGAAGCGGTATCCAATTGTTAATAATACTTTGCCTGCCCAACTGAAAAACTTCTGTACTTTAACGAACAATCTAATTTGTAAAAACGTGCCTACAGGAGCCAAACAAGCAGGCGACTACACTTTTAAACTGACTGTAATTCCCAAACAAGGCGAGGCGGAACCGGAAATTGCTAAAAATACACCTAATATCAAGATTAAACCCATACCACCTAAACCTGCTACGCCAGTTAAAATTGTCTATTTTAAAATTAACGGTCAAGATGCGAGTGAAAAGCCAAAACATGTTTATGAAATTAATAAAGATAGAAAACCAGTCGATATTATTTTATCTTGGAAAGTAGAGCCAGGGGAAGATATTAAAGTTGAATTGCTGCCTTTTGGCGATGTGCAAAAACCGCAAGGTTCTAAAACTTACACGTTGAGTAAACCTCCCAGTAGCGTAACAATTACGCTTAGAGTAACCAATAAAGCTGGCGAACAAACAACGCAGTCGGTTACCCTTGAAACTGTGGAACCAAGTCGGGTAATTCAACCTCAAACACCTTCACCTGGGGCAATTGTACCCGGAGAAACTGTACCCGGAGAAACTGCACCTGGAACTGCTTCACCATCACCTGGAACTCCGGATAGATTGTCACCAATTGAATTGCCACCAAAGCCGGATTGAGGGTTATTAATGCCTTGCGATCGCATCCACACCCGCAAAAATTAAACTCGCTTGCGATCGCAAAAATTGCCAAGCGATCGCACTGTTATACCAACTCCGGATTGTAAACCCCCCTTATTTTATAGCCCGCGTAGGCGGGCTTTGTTTGTATAGCCGCGACTTTAGTCGTTCGGCATAAAGGGGGTGATGAAAGCGGATTTGGTATTAGTTGGGTTGGTGCCGTACTCTCCTAAGAACGCACCCTACAAGATCGGCGATCGCTTCTTAATTCGCTCTAGTACCGTTTTTCCAAACCAGGTGCTTTTGCACCTTTAATCGCAATCCATCCCAGTGTAAAATCTGGTTTTGCCGGAGCCTCAACCTGAAAATCTCCTCGGAAGAAAATGTATCCGTTTGGGTAAGCTTCCCATGCACTTAACACGTGGATATCCCCGCCAGACCCACCCGCTTCCTTTTCAACGCGATAATGTACGGTGCGACCATCTATCTGCCGCACTTGAGGCCATTCTCCTTCTGGTTGCTGCCGATTGGCATACAGGGTCACTATAATCTCAGGCGAAGAGCGTAACTCTTGGTATCCCTGCGGTCGAACTCGGAAGCCGAATGACGTTTGCTCAACAGAAAGCGACTGGGGCAAATTCAGCAACAGGCCATTTGGGTGTGCTACCTGCATCATTTTTTCGTTTTGATTCGTGGAACACATTGACAAAGATGTTGCTAAAAGCAAACCGATCCACTTGAAACTAGACATCAGAATACACAACTGGCACGTACATCTTTATAAGCCTCAAAAACGAAATAACCCCATCCTTCAAAAGATCCATCAAAGCGGAAAAATGAACCAATAGCGTTCAATCGCTATCTCTGGCTCATTAGAAAAGAAATAATCATTTTGCTCAGACTTTAGATATTCCAAGTAATACCGAATCGCCTGACCTTGTTGCGGGTTCAATCCAGACATTCGTTCCATAAATTGGTGAACTCTTTGATTGGATCGGGATAGCTCCTCGATCAGAAATTGGCTTAATTCAAACTGCAATTCGTTCGATTCCTGCTGGATGTAGCTTAATTTGTTTAAGTCATCCGCCTCCACTGGAAGCGTTAAGTACTGGACAGTGACCTCCGGTAAAACATCAGTTTTCTCAAACTCTCTAACAACAATTGACAAATAAGCTGGCAGATAAAATCGGAAGGCTTCAGGTGTCAGAAAGGAAAGTGCTGAATTTTCTCGAACCAGCGTTTCTTGAGATAATTCACTCCAGTGTTTACCCGCAAAAGCTTGCTGGATCTCTACACACTCCAAGTGGTTGCCAGTGTTGTCGTAAACTAGGTTGAGATCCCCTGGATACGGCAGTGTCTGGAAACTACTCGTAAGTTTCTCTAAAACAATCGATGAGCTAACCATAATTATTGTTTGGCAGTTGCTTCGCGATTAAGGCACAGGAACTAAGTTGCGGGGTGGAAAGAGGCGACTTCCCTCAGAAATGATGAGATAGATCAGCAATGCTGTTCCTGTAAGTCCTGTAATTTCTGACATTTTTTTCATAAAGTCAGGCGAATTCTGCGGTTGAGGTTGGCGTGCTTTGACGCGATCGCGAACTCGCTGACATCTCACAAGGCTATTGATGGCGATTTGAAGCGCTTCTTTATGTCCAGCATCGCCTCCTCGGAAGCATTTATTATTAATCCGGTTGCGAGCAGCAATGCATTTTGAGTTATTTTCAATCCGCTCTTCTAGCTCTTCAAGCGTCTGCGATTCCTCACAGCCTCGCGGCTTGTTTTTACACCATTCCTGCACTTCATCTTGAAGTTGTCGATGTTCTCCAGGTGTGCAATCTCCCGGCGGATGCATTGGAGAACCAGCAGCAGGACTTGCTTGGCGCTGAAGTAACTGCTCGGCAGATTTCGATAAATTCATCGATGGGGTTGTATTCGCTACTTCTGCCTCTTCTGCTTCACAGGCAGCACATTTGCGTTGAACGCTACTATCTGCACTGCGCTTTATAGAAGATGCACCTGTCTGCTGCACCACATGAGTTAACTCATGCGCCGTCAACTCATTATTACCAGGTGACTTTCCCGCACCATAGTAAATATCGCTACCGTGAGCGAAAGCTTGAGCGCCTAATTCCTTGTTCATTTGAACGGCAGCACCGTCCGTATGCACCCGCACATAGCTCAAATCAGCACCAAAGCGGGGTTCCATAAACGATCGCACTTCATCCGGTAAAGCACTTCCACCCCCCTTACTCGCACTCAGTTGGCTCTCTACATTGCCGCTTGCCTGGGAATTTCGCTCTGGTGCAGGTTTAGCTTGCACTTCCTCTTCAAAGTTTTCCTCTGACGCCATTTCCCGTTGAATGTTACCCGGAAGAGATTTAGCTTGCACTTCCTCTTCAAAGTTTTCCTCTGAGGCAGTTTCTCGTTGAATGCTATCTGGAAGAGATTTAGCTTGCACTTCCTCTTCTTTATTTTCCTCTGAGGCAGTTTCTCGTTGAATGCTATCTGGAAGAGATTTAGCTTGCACTTCCTCTTC
>DNGJ01000126.1:1647-2799 GCA_003486305.1 Cyanobacteria bacterium UBA11371 | reverse complement strand
TCCTCTGGGGCAGTTTCTCGTTGCACCAGTGGCGTGATAGAAGCTGCCAGAGGTTTAGCTTGCACTTCCTCTTGTTTTTCCTCTGGTGCTGCTTCCCGCTGAATTGGCTGCTCGCTTCCTGGTGCAGGCATCGTCATGACTTTATTTGCCATAGCGTCAGCTTCCTGCTCGTACTTATCCCCAGGCGCACCGACTGAAAGCTTCGCCTGCACGTTTCTTGCTGGACTTTGGGCTTCTACCGTTACCCGACTCCAGTCAACGTTACGGCGTTTTGCCTGCACTGAAGGCGTCTGAAGTGGCGCTGGCGCATCGTAAATTGGATCGGTGAAAGGTCGCTGCGGAGATGAACTTTTTTGCACCGACATCGAAGAATTCGATCGAGATTTTTTCTGCGCCCATTGCCTGCTCATATGCCGCCTCTTGTCCTAGCCTAGTACTGGGCAATTTACCTTAGTTTCGCATAACTGCTTCCACCAGAAGGTAACATAAAATAAATCTTAACTTGACGGGACAGCAAAAGTGTTATACCTCAGATCTTGCACCGTGGCTCAACCTTAGTTTCTTGCAAATAGCTAAACTTGAAAGCCTAGATTTTTCGTCAAGAAACCCGGTTTTTTCAGGCTTGTTGAGAATGGTGCAAGATGTGAGTTATACCCAACCTTTAATTTCCGAGTCGGTTAGGGTTCTCTCCAACTTGACATATTCAGTCCGCGTTGCTGCTAATAAGTGTTTCATCTGCACTGGTTCCCCTGCATCGGCTGCCATAAAAGCCGCATTTAAGGCAATATTGCGGATATTCCCGCCTGCTACGTTTAACCGCCCTAATTTGTTGAAATCTAACCCTTCAGTCGGCGTGTTTTTGGGGAAAACTCGCTGCCAAATAAGGGTTCGCTCTTTGACATCTGGGAAAGCATACTTCACCACAAATCGAATGCGGCGCAGAAAAGCTGTATCCAAAGAATCTTTCAAATTCGTCGTCAAAATCGCTAAACCTTGGTAAGATTCCATGCGTTGCAGCAGATAGCTTACTTCCATATTTGCGTAGCGATCGTGGCTGTCTTTTACATCAGAACGTTTACCAAAGATCGCATCTGCTTCATCAAATAATAATATAGTCGCGCCACCTTCTGCTGCATCGAAAACCCGCCGCAA
>DNGJ01000126.1:0-1457 GCA_003486305.1 Cyanobacteria bacterium UBA11371 | reverse complement strand
CGCCGCAAATTCTTCTCGGTTTCCCCGATATATTTGCTGACGACGGAACTTAAGTCAATTCGGTAAAGATCGAGTTGCAATTCTCCTGCTAATACTTCCGCTGACATGGTTTTACCCGTACCGCTGCTACCTGCAAATAAGGCACTAATTCCTAACCCTCGCCCCCCTTTACTAGCAAATCCCCATTGTGAGTAAACTTTGCTGCGTTGTCTGACGTGAGCGGCAATTTCTCGCAAGGTGTGGCGCGCGGCTTCTGGTAATACTAAATCATCCCAAGTTGCGGCGGGTATGATGCGTTGGGCTAAGTCATCTAATCGGGGGCGAGATTGAGCGCGACAGGTGTCCCATAATTGATTTTGAATTTGGGATTCCCCCCTTGCGATCCCCCTCCCGTCCCCCTTCAAAAGGGGGAAGCCAGCGGATGCTGCGCTTTTTTTCTCGGGGGGGCAGGGGGGGATCGGATTTTGAATTGAAGAGGGCGGGTTGATTTCAATTGTTTGTTTTTCGGAAAGGTTATCTGTAAAACCCGCCCCTACAATTTCTGGGTTTTGACTTAAAACTTCGGTACAAACAGCATAAATTGTCGGGGCGTTGAGGTTGAATTGCTCGACTAATACTTCTACTTCTCCGTTGAGATTGGGTGCGAGTTCTCCTAAAGCATTTTGCCATATTTCTAGTTGTTCTTGTTTGGTGGGGGGATGGACATCAAAAGTAATTAAAGGACGCTTGGGTGCGCGACGGCGATCGCGCGTGTTTATAATTAAGGGAGTGGTGAGAGTTCCCATCAGTTGAGCTACTGCATTCTCTTTCGCTGCATCTTCCCTATCCCATTCATCGCAGTCTAATAACAGCGCGCATCGACTCAAACGCGCTTCTCTCTCCCACAGTAATATCAAGTTATTCAATTCTGCGGTAACCGTCGGCACTACCCTTGCCGATATCTGCGCTAATTTCATACCGGAGATTTTACACGCTTGGGATGCGATCGCATATTTAGCCCCCACCTCATCCCCGCATAATTGTACGATTGGTAATGGGTAATTGGGAATGGGTAATTGGCGAAGATTTCCCCAGTTATTCAACAATATTGCGGCTATTTGTTTGGTGATTGAGGAGTGCGATCGCACCAACTCTCCGCCTACCGATACTGGTTCTATAATCCCTTTAAATGCTTCATCTAAACAATCTACTCCCATTAAATAGTGCAAAATTCGCTCGTTAATTCGCAACGGACTATAAGTAAGAGTTTTACCGCGCACAACTTCAATTAATTGCCAGCGTCGTAACGGACGATTGGGAGAAATAGCATTCCAATGGGGTGCGGCAAAAACCGACATTGCCAGATTAAACGTAGGATAACTTAGCTGCCCATCGCCCTGAGCATTGCCGCACAAACTGTCAAAGTTTGGCTGTAATTCCATGCCCGCACATAATAGCAATACATCTCGCTCAAAATC
>DNGJ01000007.1 GCA_003486305.1 Cyanobacteria bacterium UBA11371 | reverse complement strand
ACCAGAAACCGGGTTTCTTCCTAAATCTCTGGTTTCCTTTCGCAAGGATTATAGCGGATTTCATTCGGTGATGGTACACCTTGGTTTGTCAAGCGAGCACCCTTAAGGGTGCGCGCTTGACAAACGGCGCGATAACGCTTTCCCTCACAAGGGCTGCAAGCCGCTGTAATTGATAGAAACCCGGTTTCTTTGCATAAGTCCTGTGCTATCGAGAGTAGCTTAAGAAAACAACACCCACAGAATGGGGTAAGCTTCGGTATAATCTCGTCAGTAACTCAGACACCGAAAAGTTGTGATCGCAATCTATCCTGGCAGCTTCGATCCGATTACCCTGGGACACCTCGACGTGATGGAGCGAGGATGCCAGCTTTTTGAGCGAATGATCGTAGCAGTGCTGCGGAATCCCGGTAAAACGGCATTTTTTACCGTCGCCGAGCGCTTAGATCAGATTCGCCTAGCGACGCAACATTTGTCCAATATAGAAGTGGATAGCTTTGATGGTCTGACGGTGAACTATGCTAAACTGCGGCAAGCCAAAGTCATCATCAGGGGACTCAGGGTAGTTTCGGACTTTGAAAAAGAGCTACAAATGGCTCACACCAACAAAACCCTCGCGCCTGAGATCGAGACGGTTTTTTTGGCGACTTCTACCGAACGCGGCTTTTTAAGCAGCAGCGTGGTAAAAGAAATAGCTAGATTTGGCGGTTCCGTCGATCATCTTGTTCCCAAGCACGTTGCTATAGATATTTACACAAAATGTTACGGCAAAACTCAGCCCGACTCGGCCCCGACGGCGACCAATCAAATAACCCAGATCAGTCCCAGCGTGGAACAGCAGGCGTAGATATTCAACGAGAACTCAATCGCCTAGAGGAAACAATCCTCGACAGTCCGCGCATCCCGCTGACCAGGCGCACTTTAGTTGATGAAGAACAGTTACTAGAACAGCTAGATGTGGTGCGGCTAAATCTACCACCTGCTTTTGAAGAAGCAGAAGCAATTGTCCGCCAGAAAGATGAAATACTCCAAGAGGCGGAAAACTATGCTCAACAAATTGTTGAAGCCGCCGAGCAACGCGCCGCGCAGCTTTTAGACGAAACTGGCATTGTCAGACAAGCGAAAATAGAAGCCCAACAACTATGGCAAATGGTGCAGCAAGAGTGCGAAGCAGCACAAGAGCAAGCTTTGGCTGAAATCGAACGGATGCACCGGGAAGCGCAGCAAGAACTCGAGGAAATGCGCGCTAAAGCAATAGCTGAAGCAGACGCGATTGTTGACGGTGCGGACGACTACGCCGCCCGCGTCCTCAATAACTTGGAGCAGCAGTTAAACGATATGCTCAAAGTCATCCGCAACGGACGCGCCTCGCTGCAACAAGATGAGTCACCCGCTGCTGGGAATAAAAAAATGCCTCCTCCTCCCGCACCAAATCGTCCCTCGACTCCACCCGCACCGAAAAAAGATTAATGCGCGGTAATGGGTAATGGGTAATGGGTAATTGCTTGCTTTCAGATTTCAGATTTCAGATTTAACTCAATCTAAAATCACCCATTACCAATTACCAATTAGCCATTAGCAATTAGCAATTATGAAATTACTTTGTGTCAGTAACGGTCATGGGGAGGATGCGATCGCACTCCGCATTTTGCAGCAACTTTTGCGCCATCCCAATCCACCCCAAGTAGCAGCTTTGCCTATTGTCGGTGAAGGACAAGCTTATCAAGCTCAGGGTATTCCTATTATTGGCACAGTCAAACAAATGCCCTCTGGGGGTTTTGTTTACATGGATAAACGCCAGCTAGCACGAGATCTGCAAGGCGGATTGCTCCAACTCCTCCTAGAGCAGTTTAAAACGGTGCAAAATTGGGCTAAACTTGGCGGAGTTGTTTTAGCCGTGGGAGATATTGTCCCCCTATTATTGGCGAATTTGAGCGGTGCCGATTATGCATTTGTCGGTACGGCTAAATCAGAATATCATCTGCGGAATGAATCGGGGTGGCTACGCCGTCAATCTCGCTTCGACGATTTGTTAGAAAAATGGTTCGGGTCGGTATACCTTCCTTGGGAACGTTGGCTGATGAGCCATCCTCGCTGTAAAGCAGTTTTCCCCAGAGATTCGCTGACGACAAAAACTTTGCAGCAATGGTTAATTCCCGCATTTGACATGGGAAATCCGATGATGGATGATTTAGAACCATCGATTCCCAAACCAATTTTTTACCCAGAATTGGAAAAATTAGAGAAAGACCGCTTACTAACGATAACGCTTCTACCGGGTTCTAGAGCGCCAGAAGCTTATCAAAATTGGCAAAAGATCTTGGAAGCCGTATCTGGGATTATAGAAGCGTTCCGGAGGCGACAGCTGCTGTTTTTGGCAGCGATCGCACCCACCCTCAACCTCGATATTTTGCGTCAAAGCTTGGTGTCACAAGGCTTTGTGCCAAAATCTACGGATACCGCCGCCCGGTGGAAAATTCCAGATCGGGAGGCGTTGGTATTTACCCAGGATAAAGCGACGGTAATCTTGACCCAGCGCGCTTATAACGATTGCTTGCACCGGGGGGATATAGCGATCGCTCTTGCCGGAACTGCTACCGAACAGTTTATCGGATTGGGGAAACCTGCGATCGCCATTCCAGGGAATGGCCCCCAGTTTACAAAAGCTTTCGCCGAAGCTCAAAGTCGCCTATTAGGAGAATCTTTAATTTTAGTCGAACAACCAAACCAAGTTGCCAATATTATTCAAACTTTATTGCGCGATCCAGACCGACTCCAACAAATAGCTGAAAATGGTATGCGTCGCATGGGAAAACCAGGAGCAGCTTGTCGCATTGCCGATTATTTAATCGAAAAATTAACTTAAAGCAAATTTGTTATTTATGACCATCATAGTTTACTCGCATTGCAAGCTTGCTAATTGCAAGCTTGCTAATTGAATATTTTCCTGTTCTACGATTAGCCATTAGCTATTAGCCATTAGCCATTAGCCAAGGTAAAAATTTTAGCAATTAGCAGTTAGCCATTAGCAATTTAAGCAACCCAAATGCAGCCCGTTTTGCCAGCGCGCCTATTGTATCATTTAATACAAATAATTTTTACCAAACCCCATTGCTAAATCTGCCAGACATCTACAATATCTGTTTGGATAATAAATTTGGGTTGAATAACCCAAAATCGCCTTAAAATCTAATCGGAGTAGTTACTCAAGGGGTGCTGGAACGGTTTCTTTTTGTGCTTGTTGTTCCCTACTCAAACCCATGAACATTATTTCTTTTGGGCAGGCTATTGGGCTGTTGCCTTTAGCCTTTCAATTTACTTCGCCGGGGCCGATTCTAGTCAAATTGGGGCCGCTAACGATTCGGTGGTACGGTTTCTTAATTGCATCAGCGGTATTGATTGGAGTCAGCCTTAGCGGGTACTTAGCCAAGCGTCGTAACATCAATCCAGATCTATTAAGCGATTTGGCAATCTGGCTTTTAGTTGCGGCAATTCCTTGCGCCAGAATTTATTATGTGCTGTTTCAATGGCAAGAATACGCCCAAAACCCCATTGAAGTTTTCGCAATTTGGAAAGGTGGAATTGCAATTCACGGTGCTATTTTGGGTGGTTTAATAGCCGCTTTAATCTTTGCACGGGTTAAACAAGTTCCTTTCTGGCAACTAACGGATTTAGTCGCACCATCGCTAATTTTAGGACAGGCAATTGGACGCTGGGGTAATTTCTTTAATTCAGAAGCATTTGGGCGTCCGACAGATTTACCCTGGAAACTCTATATTGCCCCCCAATACCGTCCGCGCGAGTATTTAGATTTTGCCTACTTTCACCCCACTTTCCTGTATGAATCCATTTGGAATTTAATCGTGTTCGGCATATTGCTGACTTTATTCTTCGGTTCGCTTTCCTCCAAGCGCATCAAGACGGGTACGCTGATATTGGTTTACCTGATCTTTTACAGCATCGGTAGATTGTGGATTGAAGGATTGCGAACAGATAGTCTAATGTTGGGGCCGCTACGCATCGCGCAAGTTGTTAGTATAGTGGGAATTGTACTGGGATTGGCAGGATTGGCGTGGCTTTACTTGTTGGGGCGAAATCTTCCCGATGTCGTTCCACCCAATAATGACCAGTTAGAATCATCTTCAGAATAGTCAGTTGTGTAGGGGCGGGTTTTACTAACTACCCCAAAGTCAACTTCAGAATAGTCAGTTGTGTAGGGGCGGGTTTTACCAACTATCTATGCAATAATCGACAGTTTATATAAACCCGCCCCCCCCCATCAATTGCTGAACAATGCCTAACGATACTAATTCCGCTTCTATCACCCGTTGTATTCTTAACGACTGAAGTCGCGCCTACACAAACTCTCGCCCGCCTGCGCGGGCTGTAAAATGTTATAAAACCAAGTTTGGTATGAATAATAACTAATACATATGATGCAAGTTTGGGGAACGCTATTAATATTCATTGTCTGTCCTTTACTAGGAGGACTACCTTTAATTGCGTGGATTACCTTTGCACTGACAAGGCGCAATCTCGCCAGAATTGGTACGGGTAATATTGGCGTTCAAGCTGCTTTTTACCACGGGGGAACTTTTGTCGGTATCCTCGCTGTATTGTCTGAGGCGTTTAAAGGAATTGCAGCAGTATTGCTGGCGCGGGCTTTTTTCCCAAATAACCCAACTTGGGAATTAATTGCTTTAATTGCTTTGGTAATGGGGCGATATTGGATGGGTAAAGGTGCGGGAACTACTAACGTTGTCTGGGGTTATGTTGTTCACGATTGGAAGGTAGCCTTATTGGTATTTTTGATTGGGGGAATTGGCTTTACAATTGTACGCGATCGCAAGTATGGTCGCGTTTGGATTTTAATTTTATGTCCCCTAATCTTGGCAATGCTGTATCCCAGGGAACCAGAGCGAATTGTAGTTGCGATCGCTCTCAGTATTCTACTATCCTGGATCTATCAAAAAATCCCCGACGATCTCGATCTCCCCACCTCAGAAAGTCAACCCAATTCCCAAAAAGTATTTCGCTTTTTTCGAGGCGATAAAGCCATGATTTCCCTGGAAAAATCCCTAGATGCTGTTAAAGTCGGACAAAAAGCCGCTACTTTATCCAAACTAAAACGTTGGGGTTATCCAGTTCCCCCCGGATGGGTATTACCCCCAGGAGATGACCCCCAACCTTTGATAGAATTTCTTCACCCTTCCCCACAAGCACCCCTAGTAGTTCGTTCTTCAGCAATTGGAGAAGACTCCGAACAAGCTTCCGCCGCTGGACAATATCAAACTATCTTAAACGTAACTAGCAAAGCAGCATTGCAACAAGCAATTAATCAATGTCAAACTTCTTATAATGCACCCGCTGCTGTTGACTATCGCCAACAACTCAACCTTCCCGAAGCAGCAATGGCGGTACTGATTCAAACGCAAGTACAAGGCGCTTTTTCAGGCGTTGCTTTTAGTCGCGATCCAATTATCCAATATGGCGATGCTGTCGTGATTGAAGCATTACCCGGATCTGCTTCTCTTGTAGTTTCCGGACAAGTAACACCAGAAAATTATCGCGTAGTTGTTAGCGATGCCGATATCGTTTCTTCGGATTGGATATTACCAGATAATCTCAATTTACAAATCGAAGGAGAAGGGGAAATACCGCCAGCAATAATTCGGCAAGTCGCTTACTTAGCCAGACACTTAGAAGCGCGCTATCATGGCATTCCCCAAGATCTTGAATGGACTTACGACGGTCAAACGCTTTGGTTGTTACAATCGCGTCCTATTACTAATTTATCGCCTATTTGGACGCGAAAAATCGCCGCCGAAGTCATTCCAGGATTAATTCGTCCCCTCACTTGGTCGATAAATCGTCCCCTAACTTGTGGCGTTTGGGGAGAACTTTTTACCTTAGTTTTGGGTAAGCGCGCCCGGGGATTAGATTTTAATCAAACTGCGACTCTGCACTATTCCCGCGCTTATTTTAACGCCACGCTATTGGGGCAAATCTTCCGCCGCATGGGACTACCGCCGGAAAGTTTGGAGTTTTTAACTAGAGGTGCGAAATTTAGCAAACCTCCTCTAATTTCTACATTGCAAAACCTACCCGGATTACTCCGTCTCCTGCAACGAGAAATAAGTTTGGAAAAAAACTTCCAGCAAGATTATAAAAAGTACTTTGCTCCCAGTTTAGCCGAGTTGAAATCCCCATCCCTTGCTAATAATGCCAACGCGCTGCTAGAGCGAATTGATTTAATTTTAGAATTGCAAAAGAAAGCAACTGATTATAGCATTTTATCGCCCCTAAGTTTAGCACTTAGACAAGGGATTTTAAAGGTAAAAGATAGCGAAATCGATGCTAAAGAAATGCCGGAATTAGCAGCATTGAGAGAACTGCAAGAACTCGCCGCAACTGTCCGTAATATAATACCCAATTTGGAGCGGGAAAATGCTGTAGGGGCGGGTTTTACCAACCCTCCAACAACTCAAACAGACAATTTAAATAAACCCGCCCCGGTTGGCGATCGCTCAAGTAATATCTTATTGATGCTAGATGAAACTCCAGAAGGCAAGTCAGTTTTAGACCAATTTGACCGATTTCTGGAACGCTACGGTTATCTTAGCGAAGTAGGAACCGATATTGCGGTTCCTACTTGGAAAGAAGATCCGAGTCCAGTTAGAGAATTGTTCGCGCAATTTATATTCAATCCTCCACCAATTTATACACCACCCGCACGCCAAAGCGGTAAAGCTAAATCTATCCAAAAGCGACTCAATCTAAAAGGAAGAGTTACTAGAATTTACAGCCAATTGTTGGCAGAATTGCGATGGTCTTTTGTAGCAATAGAAAAACTTTGGTTACAGTCGGGATTGCTATCGGAACCAGGGGATATTTTCTTCTTAGAATTCTCTGAAATTCGTCGGATTGTAGAAGCGAGCGATCGCGCTTTAATTGAAAGCTTACCTGGATTGATTAGAGCTAGGCGATCGCAACTAGAACAAGACGGTCAACTCGCGAGCGTCCCCAAAGTATTTTACGGCAACTCACCGCCACCGCCCTTGAATGTAAGCGATCGCTCATCCACCCAACAACTGCAAGGAATTGGCGCCAGTCCAGGAATTGCAGAAGGTAGAGTAAAAATACTACACAATTGGCAAACCTTTCCCGAAATTGACCGCGATACTATTATTGTTGTCCCTTATACCGACTCCGGTTGGGCACCCTTGTTAGCCCGTGCCGGTGGATTAATTGCAGAAGTAGGTGGGCGCTTATCTCACGGTGCGATCGTCGCCCGCGAGTACGGCATCCCCGCAGTAATGGATGTATCCGATGCTACTCGGATTTTCTCAGAAGGTCAGCGCGTGCGAATTGACGGCTCTAGGGGAACCGTGGAAATCTTGTAAGTGCCGATCTCGTCCGATCTCGTTCCCAGGTTCAACCTGGGAACGAGCGATCGGAGGTTCCACCTCCTTTAGCGCCAGATCTGAGTCCGGAGAATTGGCTTTTGGTATAAAACGCAACAAACCTTTTAAGGGATCTTCCGCATTTTGGCGGTTGCAAAACCGGGCGATGGTGCGATATTGGGCATTGGGGAGAGCGATCGCGATCTTCCATACATGGTATTTAAGCTCTATTGCACATCCTCGTTGAGCGCGTGTTGTTTGAGTTCGTTGAGGGAAACAACTTCTAAAGCTCTAGCATGGGTAGCAGAGAGGACGACAGGGGGTGCGAAGCCAGCTTCCATAGCTTCTTGCCAGCGTTGGGCGCATAAACACCAGCGATCGCCTGGTTTTAACCCAGGAAATTGATAAGCTGGTACGGGGGTGCTGAGGTCATTTCCCCGCGATTTGGTAAACGCCAGGAATTCTGCGGTCATTTGGGCGCAGACAACGTGGGAGCCATAATCCTGCCCCCCCGTGCGACAAAACCCATCGCGGTAAAATCCCGTCATGGGAGAAGAGCAGCAAAGCTCGAGTTTTTTGCCGAGTACGTTAAGAGCGTCTGCCATCGTTAATCCTTTGCCTTGCTTTAAAATGGGCGATACAGGATTTGAACCTGTGACATCTTCCGTGTGAAGGAAGCCCATAAAATCTTGCAACCCTTGCCAATTGAGAAACTTGAATCGCCGAGAGTTAGTGCCATAGTCAATTCATAGTCAAACTATAGAGGTCTGCGAACATTTTTCATTTTTGTTCAAATTCCACTGTATTTTTGATATTTCTTCTTGATTTTACATAACTTTTAATAAAAAATATGCAGTCAAAAACACTGTTGGAGAAAAGATAATATTGCTGACGCAACGCGAGGGTCTCGCATCACCAGAACCAGCATTTGGCTATTTGGCGATCGCTATACTTCTTCAATGCCAAATTCCTTCTGAGCCTGATGCGTTCCAGCAACGGAAGGGAGGCTGAGCGCTTGACATCAATCAAGTTTTATGGCATGGCTGGTGATTCACCTCATTGCAAGAAAGGGTGAGGGCATGGTCGATCCTCCCATTCCATTAGAGTTTCACTCATTCCAGGTTGCACTCGAAAGCTGTTGATCGGTGCGAGAAGCTCCTCGTATTGTCGCCAGCTACAACATGCGAACTACAAAGCGCGGGAACGAAAACCGAGCAATTGCGTCAAAAGTCTGAGCATCGGAATGCGTGCAGATTGCAACTGCTGGCATTTTAGCAACGGTGCCTATCGAGACTAGAGGCAGATTCCATCTGCGTGCAGCCAACATCAACCCTTGCGATAACCATCTGACCATAAGTAAAACCGATCGGTTCCATCAGAGATGGGATCGATCCCATTTTTGTCTTCCACTGCTACCCGTTATCGGGCATCAAAGCTTAAACTTGCTTGTATAAATGATGGTCAATCGTCCTGTGGAAAAAATTATCCAAAACTTATAGACAATGCCTGCTGTGTAACCCCATCCCTTGTTGGATGGGAAGGCGGCTGATTAGCCACAGGTAATTCTTCTTGTTTTGTGGTGTTGTGGGGAATGCATACACAAAGGAAAATAGAGGGAGTGCCAGATGCGATCGCAAGGGTTATTTCGATCGGCACCAAGCGTCAGTACGATACCCAGCGCTTGCAGAAATTTGTCAGCTCTACCTGTCTACCACCCGGATGTAAAGCCACAATGCAACCAGGGACGGGTATTCTAGAAATTCTCTGCGAGTCCCAACAATTGGTAGATTACCTAGCAGCGCACCCACGAATCCTTCCTGCACCTGCTGACGATGGAACGAATCGTCATCAGAACCCTTGCATGGCAGCGATTTGGAGCCTGCTGCCGTTGAAAAACTGCTAGCCGCAAAACAAAGTCGTTATCAAAGGGGTTCATCTACGATGAAGAATGGTCAACTATCAAGCGGATAGCAAGCGATCGCTCCATCGTTTCCGGTGTAATCAATCCTTCCATCGCTCTCCGTGACATCCCTAAATTTATTTATTAGGATAGGAAAAATCTCCTCTAGAGGTCGAGGTGAGTAGCGAATTATCCATCCTCAAAAAGAAGCTTGCCAAGTATTCTGGTGAAACCAACCCTACCCAAATTACACAGGGCGTTTCTCCGAGGCAGCTAGATGTTGCCTTTATCTTTGATACCACTGGCAGTATGTACCCATACCTGGAACAAGTGCGGCGCGAACTAACCCGACTCGCCAGTGAAGTTTACAAATCGGTTCCCAACGTTCGGATGGGCGTTATTGCCTATGGTGACTACTGTGATGCCAATTCGACTTATGTCACCAAGGTTCTGGACTTAACCACTGACTTTGAGAAAGTACAGACATTTGTGGGACAAGTTGAAAAAACAGGGGGCGGCGATGCGCCTGAAGCCGTGGAAGAAGCGCTATTTCAGGCAAATCGGCTGAATTGGAGAATTGGTAGCAGTCGGGCGATAGTTTTGGTCGGTGATGCGCCTCCTCACGGCGTAATTGATGCAGCCTCTAATTGCCTTTACGGTCATGATTACAAAACTGAAGGCAATGGTTTGGGACAGAAGGGGGTCAAGATTTATGCAACCCAACTACTGATGAAGAGTTTAAGGAAAGAGTACAGAAAGATTTAAACTTACTTAGAGAGAAAAAAGAGAAGCAGGATGCAGAAAGGAAAGCTGCTGCTAGAGAAAAGGCTGCCAAAGAAAAGAGCAACAGGGAAGCTGCTGCTGCCAGAGAAAAGGCTGCTCTCAGAGAAAAGGCTGAGGCTAAACGGAGAAAAGAAGAGGAAGCCCGCAGACGCAAAGAGACACAAAGAGAAGCTCTTTTATCCCTAATTAAGTTGTTGGGTTACGTATTCGGTGCAATTTTGCTGATTACCAAGGTTTTTGCTTTTGTTTTCCTGTGTTTAGCAGCCGCAGGTGAAGCTAACCGTATTTTTAGTTCAAGTTGCGTATTTGATACTCGATCTTCATTTATAGCAGGAGTAATATTGGGGCCTGTAGCTATAGGTATTGCATTTGTATTCGCAGCACTTTTTTCAGGATTTGGATACATTTCGTTTCTATTTGGTAATGTTCCAGACGAACAATTTTTTCTAGTTCTTGCTCCACTTGGTGTCTTTTTTTCAAGTTTAGCTGGAGCATCAATAAGTTGGGGAATTCCTATATGGATTAGCCTATTTAAACAATTCATTTATGTAGTTAGAACAAGACTTTACGAACTGGGAATAACTGGCTTAAATAAAGAAGTTTCGGTGATGATTTTAGCTTTTACAATAGGGTTAGGAATTGCATTAGGGGTGATATTGCCACAGGCAATTCATTGGTAACACTAGGATTAGTAAAGTTTTACTAATTTGCTATATTTTTTTTCAAAAATTTAACTAAGAATACCTAAAAAGATATGGCAAGAGAACATTTATCCTACTTCGATAGCCCTCATGGCCGTATCTGGAACCTAGAGGTAGAAACTCTCTCGGACAAATATGAAAGTGACAGACTGTATCCCTATCCAAATGATCCCGATCCTGAGATGAGAGGAGTACATTATCGCTTGTGTTGGGATAGCAAAAGAGAAAATACAATTGCACTCCATATCGATTGTAAAGACGAGGAGGGAAAGTGGCGTCGGGAATATTATATTGACCGTGGTCACGGCTGGGAAAATATGGGTAATACTGAATCGTACAACTCTCGGAAAGAACTGGAGCAGAGTCTTCAGGCGGGGCGAGATATCAAAGCTGCTGAACGTTTTGCACAGTATTTAGCTGTGCGGATAGCAGTAAGCAACATAGATCGCGAACAACCCGATCGCAATATTACTCCTGAAATAGGAAAATCATACTTTAATCGCTATTGATAAGTAATGTTGTGGAGTTTTTAACTATGGGTAGCTGGGAACGCGACTTTTTCCAATTTTTTGGTTTTATGATCAGATTATATATCTGGTTTCTGGGAATAACTTTTAAGGGAATTGCGTGGTCAGCACAAGCGCTATGGAAAGGAAGTAGGTGGCTTTATGAACAGTTTAAAGACTGGCAAGCGTTGCGCTCTGAAAAAGTTGTAGGCCCAAAAGGAAAATTACCCGATAGACATCACAGAGATGTATGGGACTATCGAGGCTTAGAAACGGTTCGAGATCTTTTGCACCTAACATACACACCAGGGGCATCGATCAAACTGGGTCAGGCGATAGATGCAAACGGACGGGATGGACAAAAATTAGGTCTACCCCTAGATCTGATCCCACAGCATATTTTACTAATTGGCCCTCCTAAAAAGGGAAAAACAACCCGTTTTATCGTGCCTTGGATTAAAGAATTAATCGCAGTCCAGTCAGTTTTTGCTATTGATGCGAAAGGAAACTTAAGACGTGAGTTTGGTTTAGATAAATATGCAGAATTAACAGGCGCTCGATTCTTTAACTGGAATCTCAGCGACCCTGAATCACAACGCTGGAACTTTTTTGAAGAAATTTCAATTGACCCTGTAGAGCGACATAAAGATATTGCAGTTGTTGCTAAAGCCTTACTCGGAGAAAAATTACCAGGAGAGCAAGGAGTTTTCTGGGAGCGGGATCTAAGTTGGCTTGAGGGTATACTATGGTTGCTAGTGGAAACAGAGCCTTTACCAAAACCCAGCCAAATTCTGCCGACCATCTTAGATCGTGCTGCTGCTAAAGTTCGGCTTAGTTTTCTGAAAGCGGAGATCAAAAGAAATTGTGAAAATCTGCTGAGCGATTACCTCAAAATTTGCGATGCAGATTTTTATAAAGCGACCTTTGTCTTACGAAACAAGCTAAAGTTTTTTGACCGTCCAGATGTCTCTCGTATTTGCGATGGTCGGTCAGACTTTCGCTTACAAGACTTTAATAAACCTGGTTTGCGAATGTTTGCCTTAATAGGACAGCCAGAAGCAGAAGAGGAAACAGGAAAGCAAATGGCGCAATTAATAGCAGGAATATTTAATAATCTGATGCTGCGTCGCTATGCTTTTGGGCTAAGTGGTGAACCTGTAGCTTTTATTGCGGATGAAGCTCATGCCCTTCAGCAAACAGTTGATTTTCCAAAATCCGCTGCTATATTGAGAGCAGCAGGTGTCGGACTTTGCCTCAGCACTCAAAGTATCAGTCAATTCAATACTAATGAGAAACCCAATCAAGGAAGTTTGATTGCAGGTCTTTGTGCTACTACTATTTGCTTACCTGGGGTGGATGTTGAAACAGCCGAATTCCTATCAAAAAGTTTTGGCGATCGACCCGATCCTTCAACTAGCGTCGGTCGGTCAATTGGTAGCCGCAGTCATGGAATTTCAGGGAGCGATCGCACTGCGATACTGAGTGTACGTGAGATTCGCGATCGTCCTGCTGACCTCGAAAAAACCGCTATTATTCAAGTTCGTAGTGGAGCTTGCACAAGACCATTTCTAACTAGATATTAACCTGTTGGTTGTTTATTAACGCTGGCGATCGCTAAGTCCTTGTTTCTGCAACATGCCCAGAGTTACACCGTAATTATTTCTGCTCCAGCATCGAGTTTTGTGGCTCAATTTGTACATCGAAAACAATTAGATAAGTCGCACACCGAACTAAACGACGCATAGCTTGTAAATGGGCTACCCTACGGGAAGGCTAGCGCCTACAGCATCGCTGCGGCGGCGAAAACGCGCAACGACTTTGCGTTGCAAATTAGCCAGGGGTTGGATAATACACCAGGGGTGCAGTTGATTTTTGTATCTCACAAAATCCTCCGGGAATATAGATAGATAAAAAGTGCGTAAGCAGATACAGAACCGCGTTCAAGCTATACTTGCGAGTCGATACAGAATTCCAAGTTGGATCGCGTAGCAAAGCGCTGCGTTTCTAAAAGATTGACAGCATCTGGATACTGACTAGACAGCCTTGGATAAGGTTCAGTCATCACAACTGGCAGTGCTAACACAGAGACAAAATAGCGACTAAAATTCAGCGCTGGGGCCTTTGCACCACAATTGTCCACAAGTGAAGAGCGAGATTGCTAAGGGAGTGAATGTTGACACAATTCATAAAACAGGTTGATTTATGGCGTCAACAAATCACCTTATCTGAAGACAGTTTGCGTTTGTAGAACCGTTGGGGATTGACAAAAACTGGATTATGTGTATTTGTCTGTTTGATTGCTACTTTTCTCGCTTCGGCTATGAGGACAAAGTAAATTGAAAAGTTCAGTTGGAATTTCCTCGCGGTGTTCTAAAAGAAAGTCCACGATTCGCTAAGTGACGCAAGTCGCAGGAACTAGGAGCGCGATAATTGCGATCGCTGCCAAACCAACGCCGGACAGTCGCCGGTGAGTGAGAACAAATGTCAGCGATATTTTCGTAAGTGACATCCCATTTGGCGTAAAAACGTCGGGGAGAAAGTCCTAGTTGGCAATGGGCGTAGAGGTTAATCAAGGCGAGTTCTCGTTCGCCAAGAGGACGAGGATGGGTCATAGGGCTTGTTCCCCCTATGCCAGCAGTTGAAGGTCTTCCTCCCAAGCCGTATCTGCGGCGACTCGGCCCGTAGAGTCCCCAAGCCAAACCAAATACTTCCACACCCACTGCCCCTGAATGAATGCGATCGCAACAGTTAGACTAAATTCAGCAGTATGACAATCTTGCATTTATACGACGATGACTGAAATTACCCTATCTCTACCAGAGGAAACATTACTGGCGCTGAAGTTAGATCCTGAACAACTGGGGGAAGAGATGCGTCTAGCAGCAGCAATTAAGTTCTATGAGTTAGGTCGGCTTTCCTCTGGGATGGCGGCAACGTTGGCAGGAATTCCCAGAGTTGTTTTCCTCAGTAAGCTAGCGGACTACGGTGTGGACACCTTTCGCTTCACCGAAGCGGAGTTAATTGAGGATTTGGCGAATGCCTGATATGATCGGCGATACTTCGCCAATTCAGTACCTTTATCAAGCAGGCTTACTGGATTTACTGCCTACACTGTACAGACAGGTTATCTTGCCTCAAGCCGTTGCAGATGAACTTGCTGAAGGTCGAAATCTTGGTGTGTCGCTTCCCGATCCGGTAACACTGTCGTGGTTAATTCTGCGACAAGCTCAAGACTTAACTCCTTTAGCCTCGGTTGTGAATGTTTTGGGTGCAGGCGAAAGAGAAGCTTTGGCGTTGGCGTTGGAAATCCCTGATTCAATTGTGCTACTAGATGATGCCCCTGCTAGACGGTATGCCCGCACGTTGGGAGTTAAATTTACAGGAACACTTGGTGTACTTTTGAAAGCCAAGCAATCTGGTCATTTAACAACTGTGCTGCCAGTTCTTGACCAGCTTGATAGCCTTGGTTTTCGGCTTGATTCAGTCACTCGCGCATCCGTACTAAAGCTAGCCTGCGAATGAGCAGAATCTTCTCAATTCTTTTCCCTCCTCCCTTCAATAGTATTGCTGAAAAATATTTCTGCAATCAGTTTTGTTGGTAGCTGTGTTGACTAATCGATATTGCTACCTAGCACCAATTGGCACTCTTTCCAATCAGCAGAATAATCAGCGGATGATTGCGATCGCAATGATAGGATACCGCAATGCGTCGGTGCTGCTCTCGGTGCGGGGGCAGTAAGTCCAGGTTTATCGAGCAACTTTGGCTTATCTTGGATGGTGGATGCTTTCGTGCGGCGCGTTTCGGGACTAGCAAAATTTATGCGCTAGCATAGGATTGATGTAATTAATGTCTGAACTTCCCTGATTACTGTATGTATGAAGCCTTTATCGATTTAGATGAACTGATAGTACGATGCAGAGATAAATTATCTAGAAAGTTTATCCAAGAGGCAGTTGCTTGTTATCGCGCTGGTGCATTTCGTTCTTGTATTGTCGCTACATGGAACGCAGTAGTTTTTGACTTTCTACACAAACTCCGAGAGTTAGAACTTTTGGGAGATCGAGAAGCTGCGAAGTTACTAGAAGAATTTGATAAGTTGAGAGGTTCAGGTAAACAGTTTAGAGAGCTTTGGCAATTTGAGTCTAATATTCCTGAGATTGCACTCACGAAATTTGAACTAATCTCAACTGTAGAGAAATCAGATATTGAAAGACTGTTTGAAGATCGAAGCCGATGCGATCATCCTTCCATGACTTCTTTAGAGGAGCCATTTGAAGCAACAGCCGAGCTAGCACGCTATCACTTGAGAAGTGCAGTAACACATCTTTTAGAGCGTCCGCCTGTTCAAGGACGTGCTGCCCGCGAGAGAATTTTTCAGGACATTAAATCTGAATACTTTCCAGTAGAGCCAGAATTAGCAATAAAGTATTTTCAAAAAAGTCCATTGGCTCGGGCGCGATTTGTTTTGGTTAAAGATGTTGTTATCGGCTTAACCAAAAATTTGTTAATAGAAGAGTGTCCAGAAGATGAGAGGTCACGTCAGTTTGCAGCACTGAATGCTGTATCAAATATGTATCCTCAAGAAACAAGGGAGATCCTAAATAGTCAGTTATCTGACATTATTCTGAATAGAGTCACCGATGAAAACTGGGATAAAGTTATCGTTTATCTTGGAAGCATTGCTGCCTGGGATAGTCTCAGTGAACCATGTAGGTTAAAAGCGAAAGCTTAAAATCAACCAAAAAGTGAAATTATTGAATTATTTGATAATTTTATTACTCAAAGATTTAAAGAAGAAGTAGAAACCATGTCAGTAGAGGAAACAGTTTCATTAATGACAAGTGAAGATAGATTTTTTATTGATTTAATTGAGCCTGAATTAGAGGAAAAAATATCTAGGGCAAGCCTAGAAGAGTTACTTGCAGCAAAGTCAAGCTCAAAGTCAATATACAAATTAATATATGAACCCAAAAAATCCTGGATACTTATGCTTGATAACTCTATTACTGAGCAGGTTAAAGCGGCTTCTTTTGATGATTTACTTGCTCAAAGAAGGCGTTATGACAAAATTGTAGATGAATTAATTGAACCCATTTTGAAAAATAATGTGTCAGCAATAATTGATGAATTTGCAAAGTCTGGCTCTTATGACTCTGCTGGTAGTAATTCTAGGTTGCTAGTTAAAATTGCTGAATATTTGACTCCAACACAATGGGAAAATATTTTAGAGGCTTTTTTTCAAAACGATCAGCTTTATTGTTCATTTAGTTGCTATAAGGGATTTGAATCACTATTTAAGAAGTCTTTAGAAATTACTAATTTTGTGCAGCCTTATTGGCTCACTTTTCGGGAAAATCTTAATAAGTTCAATGATAATCGCGGCAACAGTCTGAAGCGCCTGATCGATAACCCCTATAGCAATATCACAGTTTCAGCCGATTGATTTTCCCCATTAAGAGGACGAAGATGTAAAGTAATTTCCGTATCTAGTCGCTTGAGGAAAATCAGTAGTTTGCCCTCGCTAAACCGTTGAAACTCTCCGTTCATTAAATGAGATACTTCAGGCTGTGGAATACCAAGAAGTTGACTAATTTCGCGCTGTTTCAAGTTGCGTTGTTTCAGGATACGGATTACTTGAATCCCTATTTTGCCCCGCGTAAAAAGTTCCGAAGCATCCTCCAATCCGAGATCGGCGAATACGTTGCCACTGCTTTCTTCAAAAATGGGTTCTTGTGTCATGGTTGTTCCTCTCTTGCCACTGCATCCTTATAGCGTTGTTTAATCAAGTCAACATCAGCTTGTGGGGTTTTAATCCCCTGCTTTGATTTCTTCTGAAATGCGTGCAGGACATAAATTTTTTCCCCAATCTTTACAGCGTAAACTGCTCTGTAAGTATCGGTATCGTAGCGTTTTACGATTTCATATACACCGCTGCCAACACCTTTAAAAGGCTTGGCTTGTAAAGGTGTTTCCCCGGCTTGCACCAGTTGCAGCGCATAACCTACCGCTTTTTGTACCTCTTCAGGAAACTCGCGGATATTTTTGCGAGAGTCTCCCATCCAAACCAGAGGTCGTAAAGTAACCTCTATAATGTCCTCACCATCGCTCATTCTATATGAAAATTCCTATAAAAACAAGTCAGACAATAGCATGAAATGTCATCTTGCTTCCACCAGTCCCAAATCCTTGACTGAAGAAATTGTTTCAAAGGCTGGCGCGTAATACCGCAGTATCATCCGTCCAAGCACTAGGATTTGCGATCGCGCTGTGTTTGAGTTACCAAGAATCAGACGTGCAGGGAGTACGCCAGAAGGGAAACTCCTCAAGTACGTGCTGGATCATCCATCAGGAGCGATCGCAACAGATGTCGTAATCAGAGCAGTCAGTGCCTTTTGGATGCCGTTAGCTTTGAAGGCAGCAGGGATAAGCGAGGAGCGATTAAAGGAGGCGGTATTAGTAGCCGTTGGGGAATTAGAAAGTCAAGCCCTATTGCTGAAGCGATTGTGTGGAATAGAAATGTTATATCCACCTGTTCCAACTGTCAGTCCTGCTGTGGCAATGGGTGAGTCTTCTTTTTTACCAGTGGAGGAAGTGAGTCTTAAGCGATCGCACAGCAAGCTCAAATCGCATTGCAGCAAGAGGATTTTATTCGACAACTGACTCATGACTTGCGTAATCCATTGTTAGCGGCTCATGAAGTGTTAAATTCCTTATATCAAGGAATTTATGGTCGGAGTTTGGATGATTTTGAATCTGTAATTACCCGGTTGATTCGGAACAATCAAAATCTTTTGGATTTGGTCAATACTTTGTTAGCGGTTTACGAGTACGAAGCTGCTAAGAAACCCAAGTCGTTTTTGCGATTAGATTTGGCTCAATTGATTGCAGAGGTGATTGAAGAGTTCAAACCTTTGGCAGTTGCTAAAGGACTGACAATTGATTCGCAACAGCATTTAATGCCAGTTTGGGTAATGGGCGATCGCTTGGAATTGCGGCGGGTGTTCGTAAATCTGATCTCAAATGCAATTAAATTTACCGATTCGGGGTCGATTTGCGTGAGTTGTCGTTTGTCCGATAGCTCTAAATTTGTTGAAGTTTTAGTGCAAGATACAGGAATTGGAATTGATGCGGAATACTTTTCTGATTTATTCCAACCGTTTCACCGGGGAAATCATAACTGTTTGGGGACGGGATTGGGGCTTTATCTTTCCAAGCAAATTGTGGAAGCCCATCAAGGTTATATAGAGGTTACATCTGAGTTAGGTAAAGGGTCTTCTATTAAGGTTGTTTTGGCGTCAGATGTTTCGTCTCATTAATCAGAGATTTCCCTAAATTTAATCTATTTCAGGTTGTGGTAGTGGGGGATTGGTGTCAGTTACTTGTTCAATACTGTAAATGTATTTAAACGTTTCGATCTCAGATTTAGACAGAGTATTGATGACAATCTCAAATCTCAATTCGTTGGGGGCTTTGGTGGCTAGCAAGGCTTGCTTATTTTCCATCTCTAGCGGCTTATTTCTGTCGAGAATCAAAATATAAGTTCCCGAACTGGCTGTTTCAAGTTGCGCGGTGAATTTCTCTGACTGATAAACTTGAATGTTATTTTCATCTTTTTCGCCCATCAAGCTTAATCTTTGCAGCATCAAGGGGATGACGTATTGATGGATATCATTTTGTATCTGGCTGTTGTTTAATTGAGTCTCCTGCTCATCCATTAGTTCTATATCCGCCCAGGTGATTTCTGATTCTTCGGGTTGGATATCTTTTGTTTCTTTCAGTTCTATGTTATTAGCTGGAGCGAAACTTGCCTCAATCGTAGTGTCTATATTTTCGCTCTTATTTTCAATGTCAGTAAAATTTAAGACGGTTTTAATCGAGTCTTCTACTGATAATCCAGTGTTGACATTAAGAATCATCTGGGAAAGAGCTTTAATCGAGTCACTCTGAGAAATTGAGTCAAGATTTTGACTCGGTTCTGCTATGGGTTGATAGTCAAGGTAATCGATAATTTTGCTCAGGGTGAGTGCTGTCTGACCAATTGAAATATCGGGATTAACGCGGCGGCATTCTTCTGTTAGTGCGAACAGAGCGTCGGTTGTTGTTGCCATAAGTTTTCTGACATAGCTAGCCTAACACCATTCCCAACCAGATTTTAGGGAAATTGTTTGCAGGCTTGCTAGTAACTTTTGGTAGAGAGCGGTTTTCTGCGTTATATCAAAAGTTGTACAGCAATTCTTGGATTTATTTTTGTTGAGGAATATGGTTGAGGGGTTGAATGGTTATGCGCGAGCCTATTTTTAAACCTAGCCTCTCCACCTGACCTCCGCGTAATTCCAATACATGATTGACTGGAATGCCTGAACTATAAGTTGGACAAGGGGTAGTTGTGCAAGGAGGGGCTTTGGGTGCGATCGCGAAGCGTGCCGTCAGGCGTATCGCTTTTACCACCCCATCCTTTAAAAACAGGATATCCAAATGTATCTGCACATTTTTCATCCAAAAGTTAACTGTTTGCGGTGGGTGAAATAAGAACAGCATTCCTCGGTTTGCTGGTAAATCGGTACGGTACATTAAACCCACAGCTTGCTGCTGAGGTGTGCGGGCTACTTCTAACTCAATGACCTGGTTGCCAACTAGCGCTTTTGCTGAAATAGGAAGAGATTGAGGTTGATGAATGCTAGAAAGTAAGGTAAGAAAAACTGGCGCTAAAACTAACAATATACCTAATATCCAGCCAATTCTATCAAGGTTCTTCGCAGCTTGATTTATCCAGGGATTACCGATAAAACGCGAGTTTAAACTCTGTGGTTTTAGATTGGTAAAAGAAATAGGATGCGTGGATTTAGGTGGTTTTAAATTACTCATAATTCTAGTGGGAGCAATCAATATATTTTAATTTTAAATTGGGTGAAAGTGAAGGCGATCGCACTCTCTGCAATAGCATTGGAACCAGCTATAAAGAGCGCACATTTAGACTTTTGTGACAGACTGTATCAAGAGAGACATTTAGCTGTGCGCTCAAATTAATTGCCCCAACGGGCAATATATTCGGGATGGTATGAAAAATTGTTACCGTTTGCTGGACAAGCTACCCTGCGTATCGGATTGAACCAGTATATTAGTTAGCAAAACTAAGGTGTCGAGCGCAGACGGACTCTGAAGCGATGAATCGAGATGCGTTGGTAGTGGGGATTAATCAGTATCCCTTCCTGAAGGATACTCCGACGAGCAAGGCGAAACATCTTTCGACCCCTGCTAGCGATGCCGAAGCGATCGCACAACGCTTAGAAGAGTATGGCGGGTTTCGCGTGCGACGGTTGCCAGAAACGATTCAAGAAGGGCAGCGTCGGGTTGCTGCTGGAACGTTAGTGCAGACAGATGCGCTGGAAGATGCCATTATCCGACTATTTAACCCTGTAGGAGAAAGCGTTCCAGAGACAGCTTTGCTGTATTTTGGCGGTCATGGGTTGCGGAAAAATCGGGGTGGAGTTACGGAAGGTTTTCTAGCAACGAGCGATACTTGTCCTCAAAAGAATCAGTGGGGAGTTTCTTTGCGATGGTTGCGAGAACTGTTGCAAAAGAGTCCTGTGCGGCAGCAAATTGTTTGGTTAGATTGCTGCTACAGTGGCGAATTACTCAATTTTGCCGAGGCAGATTTAGGCACAACAGGTCAGGAATCTCTAAAACATACAAAGCAAGTTTCACCGCCGCTCAACTCTCACCATTATTTAGCAACTGCTAGTGCAGATAAAACTGCAAGGCTATGGGAAGTTTCTAACAGTAAACAAATAGCTTGTATGAGACATGAAGGCCATGTATATTCTATCGCATTCACTCCAGATAGCCAATATTTAGCAACTGCTAGTGCAGATAAAACTGCTCGTATATGGGAAGTTCCTAGCGGTCGGGAGATTTCACGTATCACACACAATAACGATGTTAAAACAGTAGTTTTTAGCTCAGATGGAAAATACTTAGCTACAACAAGTAATGATGGCACAGTAAAAGTATGGCTCTGGAAATCGGAAGACTTAATTGATGAAGCTTGTAACTGTCTAACACGGAACCTGACCCCTGAAGAATGGCAACAGTATTTAGATCGTGAGCCATATCGTAAGACTTGCTCAAACCTTGATTAACGGGTAACTTACTCCTTTCGCACTGCACTGGATACTCCAGAGAGGACAATGAGCGATCGCTACTGTCACCCATTGCCCAGTTCGATTGTTGCCGTACCCAACCTTGATTCAATAGAATGAGCTTATGGAGCAGCAATACAGGATTTATATGGATGTATGTTGCCTGAACCGTCCATTTGATGACTGGACTCAGCCACGTATCCGCCTAGAAGCCGAGGCAGTTTTGGACATTGTGGCTGCGTGTCAAGCTAACACATGGCAACTTGTTAGCAGCACAGCCTTGGAGTCGGAAATTGCAAAAACTCCTGATTTGCTCAGAAGGCAACGGGTTATGGCTTCTTTGAAGATTGCCCAAACTAGAATCATCGTTACTGTAGCAATGCTAGAACGGGCAAAAGAGCTTGTTGCACTGGGCTTCAAACCCTTTGATGCACTTCATTTAAGCTGTGCTGAGTCAGCCAATGTCGATATTTTTTTGACGACTGACGATCGCCTGTTGCGAAAAGCATCAGCAAATCAAACTTCACTCAACGTTACTGTTGCTAATCCCGTGCAATGGTTTATGGAAATTTCTCAGTTAGAAGGAGAAAATAAATGACCCCAGTAGAATTGAACCAAAAAGGGTTTGAAGCACTAATTGCAGCTTTGGGTTTTGTCGATGCTGTTCGGTTTATCAAACAATTTGATTCTGGAACAGGTAATTACACTAGCGATCGCCATCAATGGCTAGACGCACTCAGCCTGGACGATATTTGGGCTGATTTAAAAGAGCAACAGGTTCCAACAGAATAATGGTTTTCCGATAATTTATCAGCTTGATTGAAGAATAAACCCTTGTGCCTCATAGAGCGATCGCGGCTGTTCCCAAACTTGAGCGTCGCCCTACCCAACCTTGATTCACTATAATGAGCGTAGAATTCAACTTCACCCCCAATACACTCCCAAACAATGCTACTTTTACCCAAACTGCAAAACTTACCAAAGAGCTTGCCAATTGATGGAGCAGTCCGCATTGAGTTAATTGAAGGAGTCCCTATCTTTCGGGCCTCTAGCAATGTTCAATCTCGCATTGAAGAACTATTAGAAAAACAAAAAACCTCGCTCCTAAATTCTCAAGAAAAACAAGAACTAGATCTCTATGAAGAAATAGATGATTACCTCAGTTTTATCAATCGGACTATCCGCAATCTTTACTTAGACCAGAATCAATCCGATCTATAAAAAATGCCTGCGCGTCGCCCAATTCCTGAACATAAAGCAATGCAAACTCACTCTTTTTTCTCCTCTCCCCCTGCTAAATCGCTCAAACTGCGACTCGCTACATCCGCACTCAATCCCCACAGTATCAATCCTAAATAATCAGAAAATGGGTCAGCCCCAAATGTCCCTCCCTTCTGCACGTAGAGAGAACGCATACCCACTGTCGATAACCCAATTAACAGTGCTAAAGAAAACAACGGTCGCGCAAACCAATAGGTTGCTTGAGCGCGAAATTCTTTTCCGGAAATAAAGGCAAGAACTTGCTGCGACCAAAACAGCCATTGATTTACAGGTTTACTTACTCCCGATTGAACTGCATTACCAACAGCAACAACAGCGGTTTTCAAGCTCGTGACTATTTCTGATAAGTTATAATTCGGTGTTTGACCCATCATTGTTGGAGATGGCAAGTTAGCTACATCTTTCTGCACTTCTTCCAATAAAGCTTTTGCCTGCTCATCCTGCTGCAAATCAATTTGCATCCGCACATTACTAATCTTCTTCAAAATCCCATTATCTCCCTTAACCTGGGGATGAGATTTAATCGGTTCTAACTTTTGCTCAATCGTGCGTAACTGCTGCAAACATTCCAAACGGGCGTTAATTTTCTCGACTTCTGCTGTAGCTGATTCTAACTTCATCTCCTGCACCAACTTCCGAGCATCGCCAACCATTGGCTTGAGAATGTTTCGGTCTTCTGGATTTGTCTTATCAACCTGTTGCTCTAGTTCTTTGACCTTTCCTAATGCCTCAGCTTGCGGAATTCCTTTTTTTTGCATGTACTTAATTAATCGACCTAAAACAATGCCTAAAACTAACACCAAAAGCGGCATTAAAGGAGCAATCCGCCCGGTCAAATTCACAGGAATAATTAACCGATCTCTAGCGCCATCTAAACTTAAGTAAACCGCTCCGGTGTAGCGGTCGGGAGGAATTTTTAAACTGTCCCAAGTTAACGGTAGCCTGACAACCGAGTCGGCTGCTAAAGTTTGGGGAATATTAGAGACTTTAATTTGATTAGAAGTTAACTGATAGCCGGTTTGCTCGCCTTTTAACAGCACCTCAGCACCCGTCACTTTGACCGGCGCATCCACTGAATTATCAAAGGCTAAATCCCAACTTTGTAAAAATGCACTCGCTGGAAATAGTAAACGTGCTAGCCCGCAATCTAGTAACGGGTTACATTGCGTTAATTGCAATTGTACTTGCTCGTTGCCCCGCAAGGGAATTAAAGTTGGTCTAACTTTTACCAATACAGTAAAGGGAATAACTTGTGGTTTTTGATTCGCTAGTAATACTTCAATTTGCCCTTTATAAGTTCCCGGCAATTGGGGGTTTGTAACCTTTACCTGAAAATCTTTGGGGATACCTGCTTGCAATTTGGGTTCGCCGATAAATGCTATCTGCTGACGACCAATTCCCCCTTCTCCTTCTTGGCGTTTCAAATCTGAAGCCAGAAATGTGAGTTTTTCCACTGCCGCAGGAGCGGATAAACGGATGCTCCCTACCAGGGTATTTTCTTCATTCAACCAACCTTTAATCTGCAAAGGTTTATCTTTGGCATCTACTGTAATCGTAGTTTGGGCAAAGGCGGATGACGGGTAAATCAGCAAACAGCATAAAGCGGTAAAAATCCAGCGTTTCATGTTATTTACAAGAGACAGAACAAGCTAAGGCAATTTCATGGGCAGCATATAAAGAATAAACCAAACCGAGGGGATTGGAGTATTTTTCTAGCAATTGGCGACGCACTGCTAGCATCGTCTTTCCCATTGGTTCTCCGCTAAACAGACGCTTGAATACTTCAGTAGCAAAATGTTCGGCAAATTTTTCCGATACCGGACATTCTGTTCCCACGACTCCACTCGCTCCCGCGTTCAAAAAATCATCAATCAAACTAACATAGCTTTCGGGGCCATAGTCTCCCGTCGCACAACCGTTGAGAAACACGAGCGGGTGATGTTTCCACCTGGAATCGTAACACTCTAAAAAATTACTGTAAATTCGCTCGTCGCTCAGTTCTAAATAGGGCCGCTTCGGCAATTCTTCTACTCCACCGTGGCAGTAAAAGTAAACCAAATCTAACTGATTTCCATGTTCTTCCCAAATCATTTCTAGCTGGGGTATTTCCTCGGAAATCAGTAGATTCAATGAGCCAGCGGCTTCGAGTTTGTCTAGATGTTCTTGCCACAAACTAAACTCACGCCAGACGTTGAAACTCAAGCACAAGGGTTGGTTATTTTGAATCTGTCGCACCAATGTTAAAGGAGCAGGATGTTGATTGCTGACCCAGCAGGGCAGTTGCTCGATGGAATAACGATAACCCCAGAAAGCATGGGGACAAACAAAATTTGGATTATCTTTATTAGGGCAATTGGTACAATCTAGATCGCGATCGGTAAAGCGATCGCATACACTCGTCCGCTGGCTGGGTTTGAGTTTTCGTTCGTACAGCAGCGCCCAAGGAATTGTTACTTTTCCTAACACTGGGTTGACTTGGATAACGGTGCCTGGTTTGAGTGCAGCTTGCAGCAGTTCTTCCCGTTCGTCTGCTAATAAGCCCGCTTTATTTTGGGGTAAGAGTTGTCGGTAAAGTTCGCGTCCAAAATCCGCGAGTTTGGGAAGCCAAGTGTTAAGTTGTTCTGCACTTCCTTCAACTTCGCCCCAATATCCATCGTGCAAGGTTAAGTAGAGTTGTTGGCGAATATTTGCGATCGCATTCCCCAATGCGGCTGGTTGTAAGGTAGTGTCATAGAAGGCTAGTTCGCGATCGCCACCAGTCCGGTCGAGGAAGCGAAAATCAATGCTGCCGTCCCGTTGGTCAAGCTCTACAGCTACCGTCAGTACCCGTTCTGGAAGCAATGCTAACTGCTCATTGGTAAGCAAGTCAGTGGTTGTGAAAGTAATTCTAGCGGTTTGAGGTGGGCGCAGAGATTCTGGAATTTCAGCTCCAGGGGTGGGGATAATTAAGGCGGCAATTTGCTTAGATTGAAGTAGGTAGCCACGATAGAACAACTCCACTCGGATATAACCCTGACCCTCAAATCGATTAGGCTTAACAGTAAATTTGATCGGATCGGAAGCACCACTGAGGGGTAAATTTAGCTGTTTAACTTGAGCATCAATGCTGAAATCATTGTCTTTAGAGGTAACGACTACATCTAGAGTTAGGGTTTCTTGGTGATTCCAAACTCGAGCTAAAACTTCATCTGGAAACGGGGTTGACTCTGCATCTATGCCTTTTCTTTCTGGACTGATGTCGATGAATAAAATATAAACTTGCCCGTGAATTAGCGGTTCGCTGGGTGGAATTGTTGTGCGATCGCTAGGATTGCCAAAGTAGGTGTTGAAGAAACGGTAAGTTTTTACGTATTTCGAGAATGGCTCTAGAGAACTTAGCTTAGCGGTTTGGTCTTGGTTATCGGTACGCAAGATAGTGCTGGTAAGGTCAATTACCCAATTGGGTTCCCCATCAAGTTCGCTTGTGGACTGACCATCAAAGGTTATAACTTCTTTAGATTGGGGAAAAAGCTCTTGCTCTAACTCCCCCAGACTGGGCAGTAATTCTCGCGGGATGCGACCGTCTAAAGCATCTAGTTTTGCTCGGTTAGAATGATAAAGATGATTTAAGGCTGAATTCGCCGCGATCGCTGCCATTAGCCCTTCTTTAATGAAGTCCCAGTAATCGGGGGCGATCGCTAATTGCTGCCCTACATCTTGCAGAACGGCTTGTTCATCGGCGCTGAGGGGAGTTTCCAGCTCTCTAAGGGCCAGTAAGAAAGCGAGTAGGGTTTTGGTGAGGTCGGAATTCATCAAGCTGGGGTGCATCAGTAAGAGGATAAAGCAGTAAATCTGGGCAGAATCAGTTTTTATGACGCGAGATGCACTTGTAGTTGGTATTAACCAGTATCCTTTTTTGAGGGATAATCCGGCAAGTAGACCCAAGCACCTGACAACTCCAGCTTCTGATGCGGAAGCGATCGCGCAGTTGCTAGAAACCTATGGCAACTTCCGAGTGCAGCGGTTACCTGTCAGCAATATAGATGGGAAATTGCAGGTAGATCCAAACAAGAGAGTTCAGCTGGAAGAGTTAGAAGCTGCGATAGCTAACTTGTTCCACCCAGATAGCGACAGAACGCCAGAAACAGCGCTGCTCTTTTTTGCTGGGCATGGACTGCGAAAGTCTATAGGAAGCCTAACGCAAGGCTTTTTAGCAACCAGTGATGCCAGCCCTAGCAAAAATTTATGGGGTATGTCTCTGCGAGATTTACAAGAAATCTTGCAAAAAAGTTCAGTCCAACAGCAAATTATTTGGCTAGATTGCTGCTTTAGCGGAGAGTTGTTGAACTTCAGGGAAACCAATCTGGGGGGATGGAGTTCAGGGTGCGATCGCTTTTTGATTGCCGCATCCCGTGATTATGAGGTTGCCTATCAGCAGCTAGATGGTAAACATGGAGTGCTGACAGGGGCACTTCTCAAGGGACTCGATCCCTATCAAGTCCCAGAGTACGAGTGGATAACTAACCAAATGTTAGCAGTCTCAGTTGAGCGGGAGCTAAAAGAGTACTACGCCCAGGTAAAAATCCCCGAATTTCCAATAATTAGCAACCACGGTGAACCCATCATACTAATCCAAGGAAGAGGTAGACGCCAGTTAGAATCAAAAGGTGAGAAAGTTGAAAATAACTCTGTTAACCAACTTCTGGATAGAGAATCGGGAGAAATGTTTCTCGAAAAAATTCTTCCGCAGATTACAGATAACAATCCTTCTCAAAGCCAAAAACATATAATTATAGCAATGGCAGACGTAGACAAGTTGACTATAATAAATAAACGTTATGGTAGAGAGGTAGGTGATGAAGTTCTTGCAGCTGTTGCTAATATTATTAAAGAAGGATGTAGTGGTGAATGCAAGACAGGGCGTTGTGGTGATGATACATTTTATATCTTCTTGCCTGGGTTACAACTTAGTGAAGCTATAGATATTTGTAATAAAATTCGCTCTCGAATTGCCAATCATAGGTGGTCATCGCTTGCACCAGAGCTTAGAGTGACTTGTACTTTTGGTGTTGCAAAACAGTGGGATAATGAACCTATAAAACAAACTGTTGTGAGAGCAGCTTTGGGGTTCACGGAAGCAAAAAAATCTAGTAAAAACAGAGTTGAACAAGCACCCAAGTACCTTCCTTATCATCTAAAAAATGATGATGATGGTCGGTTCGATCTAAGAGATTATTTCTCATAGCATTAGTATTACTCCATAGCGCTTGCACAGTTGAAATGTTGGATTGACGGTTTCCCGAAATCCCTGCTAAAGTTTAGCATTGCGTTTGGAAGTACAAGGATGAATCATCAAATGCGATCGCTCCATCCCCCAGTCACACCAAACCAACTACTTTACGCAGATTTTACCGCAATCTCTGAAATCAAGGGTTGATATTGAGGACTTGAGAAGGGACGAAAATTATCGATCGCACCGACACTCATTTTACATAACAGGCGAAACTGCAACGGAGTTGAAGGTTTATTGACGCGCTCTACCCGCACTTCTAAGTTAACATTGTGGCGAAGTAACTCAAAAATTTCTGTAAGCAAATATCGCGGAAAATAGCCGACGATGTATCGTTCTTCAGTGTTGGAAATGAGAGCGCGATCGTCGTAGGAATTTTGCACTTCTCGATCGATCTCTAACGTTTCCCCCACCTCCAACCGCTCGATCTGAGCGATCGCACTGCTGGGTAAATGTCGTAGATACTGCGAGAAAAAGTAAAGATTGTACCGTCCTTCTTCGTCAACTTCTGGAGCGGGAAAAACGGCAAACGTATCTGTGACTCGTTCCCCACCACTGCGGGCTAAAATTGCCATTGGGCTAGGGTCATCGTTGAGAAGATCGAGCTGTTCGATAAAACTGGAATAATCGGGACGCGATCGCGACATGACTCGATTTGCAAATACTGGAAATAAATAAGTTGACGTATAAACCTCATCTAAGCGTGGAAACGAAAGCAACGGTGTAAGTGTTCCTGAGCGCACTTATGTCCATTTGACTCCCTTATCACCTCTGCAACAAAGGATTTTGTCTCTGCTGTGCTTTCCGGTGGAGATTTACACTCGGCTCGCTGCTGACGATTCCCCTCCCTAGCAGATATAAAGGTTGACTTTTGATTGTTTCAATAATATACAGCTTTTTTAATCAGCCATCAAGATGCCTTGATAAAATTCCAGGGAAGCTCCGTATCTACTGCTGTGATAAAGTTGAGCCTCGCATACCCAATCTGGTTGAAAAAACCCTTTTTGCTGCGAGTCTTCAAAACCAGAGGCAGGTTTTGACTAAATTTAGTTGGTTGCTCATAAAGGGGCTAACTAACCCGGATTTGGTATCATTGGGTCTTTGATTACCGGAGGGAGGTGGTTTTTCCTAGAAGGAAAAACCACCTCCCTCCCATAAATGGTGCTACAACAATCCAATTTTTCTAACCCATTTTCAAATGAGCGAACCGTGAGTTATAAGTATGGAAATACCAATTTAGTAAGCAACGAATTTCAAAATTTTGCCAATTAGTAAAGCCAAAACCTGACCTCTTTATCAATTTAAATTTATTATTAATACCTTCCACAATTCCATTATTAGTATGTTTTTCAAAGTATCCAACTATTTCACCAAACCACCGCTTGATCGTTTTGACACTTTTGGGATAAAACTGTGCCGCTTCCACCAACCAATACAGTAATTTTAAAGTACCATCTCCTAAATTCTCGGCTTGCTCAAATATCTGTGTAAATTCCTCCTTTAAGCCGTGCATTACTGCCAATCTTGGGCAGACTTCTCTGACTTGATCTAATTTCACTTTTTGCTGTTCGTTGAGGTCTGTTTCTGCTTTTAATAAGACATATTTACTGCCTTTGGTATTCCCTAAAATCCTGGCTCTCTCCGCAGCAGCCGGTATAGTTAATGCTGATTGTCTGACATCTACTCTGGCTGCATTTAGCTATGAATGAACTATTTTTTTCACGTGAAATCTATCTACTGTCACATCAGCATTTGGCAGAATTTTTTGAGCAATTCCTTTATAATTTCCGGACATATCGATGCTAACTTCTTCAATCTGAAGCAGCACTGTCTCTCCCCACGCTCTCATCACTTTGGAGATTTCTACTTGGGTTCTTGATTTGACAAACCCGATTGGTTTTCTCTGGTCTAGATCTACCAGTACGACGATAAACTTTCCCTGTCCTGTACGGGCGAAGCATTTGCGTCAAATATTTTTGCCGCTCCCAATAAATTTATGCCGCAAATGCTTCGCCCGTACTAAATCTATTTCTAGCACCTTGTCAGCCACATAATTAACCATTGACCAAACTTCTGCGTCGGTTAAATCGTTATTTTTGGCTACATTATGTACGTCACTATGTACTACTTGCTGAACCATCTCAAACGCATATCTATCTGTATATTTTCGCCGTTTCCCTAAAAAATATAACTGTTCGCTAAACGGTTTCTGGCAAGTGCTACACTTAAATTGTCGCCGATTTACTTTCAGCCATACAGCTCGATTACTGATTGGTAAGCCTCGCACTAATAACCAATGATTTTGATGTAGATGACTGCTGAGCTGAGCGCAGTTCGGGCAGGTTGCTTCTGCGGCATATACTTCCACCTCTAAAAATAATTCTGTCTCGGTTTGACGAAAATCTTCTACCATTACTCCTGGCAGATTCAGTAGTTCTGTGAGTAGTAAGTTCATCTCGGTGATTTTGTATCTTGCTATACATTAGCATAATATCTCTCAAAGAACCAGTTATTTTTCTGTTAGTTATACTTGAAAATTTAATTAAGTTTTCAATAAATTTAATCGCAAGCGATGTTGATATTTTAGTTTATTTTATCTCCTAATTTAATTCATAAAACTTATATTTTTATTTTAAATAGCATCTTTACATTCTAAATATTGGGTAATTAACTAATTTTTTATAGCCCATCCCTTAGAGTTACCTAGCTTTAACGATAATGATAATCATACAGAGAGGGAAAAGGCAATCTACGATTGCCTTTTCCCTCTCCCAGACCAGAGAAGATTCTCATTCTCATTCGGAACCAATTTGAGCATATTCACTGATTGACAAAAGTTCCACTTTCTTAACCTGGCACGAATGCTCGCTAGGGGAAGAGGGAGAACAAATTTTTTATTGTGCAAATTATCTATTTCAACTTGCCAATCTATCCCCAGCAAGCATCAACTCATTAAATGGAAGCGAGTTTGTTTAAGTAGATAGGCGCAATCAAAGCTGTCTATGTTAGTTTTGTAGCTTGCTTTTAGCTAACCTAAATAAAGCTTTGAGCAAGAATTTTCTAATTATAAAGAATCAAAAGATCGTAAGTACAAAAAGCCGGTTTTTCCCGCTCAATGATATACCTAACTAAACGTTCATCTATCTGCTTACTCGCTGAAGGACGCAAGCGCACTATAAAGTGAAACGGACGCCCACCCCCCAACATCGAATCGGTACCGATTAGCGTTTTTCCGATCGTAAAACCGTTACTAAAAATTTCTTCGATACTGATGTGCTTTTCGGCTTCCGGTAGATCTTCATCTAACGGTAATTCTGTATAAAGATGCAGATAAAAACGCAAACCACGGCGCGTTCCGTGCCAGCGATAAAGTTCTACGGCATTGCGAATTAAACGACGCTGCTGTTTAGTATCCCAACGGCGGTCTATAGGCCAAGCAACCCAATGAGCTAGAAACGGAAGTAACGCTTCCGGTGCTGTCAAAGGGTCTAAATAAGCCCATAAAACGTCGATTGTTTGGACAGCGGGGTCAAATGCCTGCTCAAAAATCGTTAAAAATCGTCCAATAAAATCAACTTCGCGGTAAATTGCTGGCAGAAAATTTAGATAAGAACTTGGGGGACGCACGCAGAGGTTAAATACTCGATAGGCAACGAGTTGCCGTGCAGTTTCTGTTTCAGCATAGACATAAACTTGAGTTTCGTAATTAATTTTTAAACGCGATCGCCCATAATTTAAAGCCTCCTGACTTTCAAAATAATCCTCTGGAATCTGGAAACAGAGGGCTTTATCAACTTTTTGGTTGGCACCAATTTCTTCAGGTTCTTCCTGCTGCCAACTGCACCAATTTAAAGGAAAATCGCCTTCAATTTCTAATCGCCATCGCAGCGCGCGCTCTCCCAAGTTTTCTAACTGTACTAACATTTCCCCTGGTTCCCCAGGATGGAGAAGAAGGTTGTTGGCGATCGCAACAGAAGCATTATTTCCTGCCAAACCTGCTAAAGCCGATGTATCCGATGCTTCTGGGGGTTGCATCGATGCAAGTTTAATCGCTATCGCTAAAGTTGGACGGTAATTAGATTGAGTCATTCGATTTTAGATTGGTAATGGGTAATTGGTAATGGGTAATTGGTAATGGGTAATTAGTCATTGGTGATTGGTCATTTTCTTTCCGATTCCCGATTACCTATTCCCTTTTAATCAAAAAACTCGATACTATGACCAGATCTTAATCGACTATTTTCTTCATCTGCCCAAGAACAGATTAAACCTAAATAACCTGGATTAATTATTTCTTGGGGTAACTCTTCGCGAAACCATCCCGAAACATATTTACGCAACTCAAACAACTCTACTATTCCTAAATAGCGCACCCCTGGAATTTTTTGGCACAAAGCAAAGATATCTGAAGCAGATACCGGACGACCTAAATCCCAACCTTTTCCTTCAATTCCACCAGTAATAGGATTGAGAAAGCGGTATAAAGCTATCAGCAATTGAGTACGAATTTGTTCTATCGCGCGAGGATTGTTATATTTCGGATCGATGATAACTTCAGTTCTAACACTTACTCCAACGTATTCAGGTTCTTGTAATTTTACTTGTACTCCCAAAGGTTTGCGGTCTTTCATATATTCTAGAATTGCTGTTTCCAATTGAGAGTTGAGAACAAAATATCGCTCTGGGTTCATCCCCAACCGAAAATCCATCGTCTCCGTTTCTACTTTCGGCACAATTAACAGCGTAACTCGACCGGGTGTCGTATTCATGGCATCGGTAAGACAATGAACCCTCGCAACGGATCTGGTTGCTGCTTTAGCGACGTTTTCAAAGTCTTCTGGTGTAACGGCAGATTCTCTCGTTCGCAATATTTGCGGCACTCTAATCACGGCTGCATCTAACGACTCGGGGTCAATTCCTCCCGTCGCAGGTTGATAATTTACGACGCTTTTAACGTAAGGAATTGCTTGTTTAATTACGATTAATTTTTCCGCTTGTACGTTGCCGCGACTTCCTCCTCCTGTACGGTAGGCAACCATATAAATTTCTGCCCCTGGAGGAGGAACTTTGCCATATTGTCGCTCTAATGCTTCATTGGCAGCGCCAGTGGCGTAATCTGGTTGTATATTCGATAAATTTCGCGTTTCTGTGGGATTTCGCCGCACAATTGTCCCCCCTGGTTGGATTTGCGATCGCTCCCTAGTTCTCTGCTTAATTTGTGTCGGTTCTCGAATCAATGGACCAAACTGAACTGTACCTGTTTGAGGATCGATAATATAGTGCCGGTCGTCGGGACCTGAATCGGCAAAATCGGTAACTTCTTGCCAGACTTCGGCTGGGCTATTAATCGGTCTAACTTCAATATATTCGCCTGTTTTTCGGTTTAAAATCGGTTTAGCTTGTAATTGGAATAACTGTCCCGGTTTGCCATCGCTGACTCCCAACAGTTCGTTTTCAATCCGAATGCATTCGCTGGCATCCACCGCACCGCCAATCGAGCGAACTTTTACCCCCACAATGCTAGGCGAACTGCTATAACTCGGTTGTAATTCTTTCGGATAAGTGTAAACGCAACGTATCCAATGCCCGCGATATTCGGTGCCAAAATCGGTGCTAGGCCATTGTTGGGGCAAATGTAATATTACATCTGCCCCATCGATTAAAGGATTAGTGCCTTGCTGTCCTAATTCGCTAAAACTAAAGCCTTTGGTTTTATCGTCTTCTGGTCTTCGCAGAATTGTTGATTGCCAATTTGTCCCGTTCCAAGCTTCCCATCTTAACGGGGGGTCATCGGGGTTAATCCCAGTACTTCTAGCAGCTTCTCCCTTAAAAGTCAGAGCGATTACATTTCCCCCAATCGGATTTTTTATATCCGATTGTAAGACTAAATAAAAACAGTTATTGGGGCTAGATTGCTCGAACAGCAAGGTTTCTTCTAAGTTCCACCATTGGTTATTAGCAGGAGAGCGATCGCGCAAATTTTCCGGCCTATCTTCTTGGGTAGATGCTGTGAGTAAATACCCGATCTGAGGATTGCCAATAACTAATTCCTCATCGGTGCTAAAAATAATCGCTGCTTGAGTTTCTGTTCGCACCGTAGCCACTTCGGTAGCGTAGGGAATTATAATCGGTTCTGGTTGTGCTTTAGTTAGATAAAATGTTAATTCGCACCAAGCGGCTGCCGGAGGTTGCAAGCGAATTCCTAGCAATTCTAGAAACGCGACATAATTTCGCCGAGGAACTTGGTTAAACCGCATTAACATTTGATCGGTTAACCAAGCAAACAATTCAATTAAGGTAATTCCCGGATCGCCTGGGTTATGGTTAGTCCATTCGGGACAGTAGCGAGGAATGCGAAGAATGCATTCTTCTACGAGGTCGTTAAACGTCCGGTCATCAAGATCGGATTTGGGCAGTTCTGGTAAAAAGTCAAATTTCACAGCGACTCACTTGCTGGGGATAAATAAAAGGGATAAACTAAGCTGCGAGTATCGGGACTGTCTTTAGGTTGGTAAATTATTTCAATATCTACTCTACCTCTAATCGGGTCGGGGTCGGCACGCACTTCTTTTAAAATAATCCGCGGTTCCCACATTTCTAATGCCTCTTCTACGTATAATCGGATTAAGAGAAGCGTTTGGACGTTCATCGGTTCAAAAACTAATTCTGACAACCGCGAGCCAAAGTTGGGTCGATACACCCGTTCGCCTAAATCTGTCCGTAGGATGATGACGATAGATTCTTCGATGTTTTGAGTATTTGAACTGAGTTGAAGACCTCCTTGTACGTTGACTTGCAAAGGAAATGCCAGTCCCGCTCCGATATAGTCTTCTGGTTGATAATAGTAATAATCTTCTTCTGGCATTAGCTTAAGTGGGGAGCATACCCGTGTATTTTACTACAAGGTTGAGTGCGATCGCCGATCCTCGCGCGCTGGGTGTGGCGAGTTGAGCGATCCCCTCCTCTGGTGACACATTGCTTTAGGTATTAATCCATAGGCTAAATTGGTTTGGATGGTTTTGCTAATTCTATTCACCAGGTAATTTTGCCAGATTATATTTTATAATATATGTACAGAAACGTGTACATAAGCTGATGCTATCTTACGAAATTACATCCCCAACCGATGCGAGAAATGACTTTTTTAAGTTGTTAGATCGGGTAGTACAAAATCATCAAGTGTATATCATCAACCGTCGTGAGGGTGAAAATGTAGCCTTGATTGCTGAGTCAGATTTGCTCAGTTTGGTTGAGACGGTTTATCTTTTGCGATCGCATGGCTTAGCGCGTCGGTTAATCGATGCAATGGAAGAGTCTAAGACGGGAAAGATCAAACCTCAAACTATCGCAGAACTTCAGCAGGAATTGGGGATTGACTTGTCGGGATCGCTATGAATAATCGCAGTAGAGTTTTCAGGATTCTATTTGAGCGATCGCTTGTCTTGGCGCGCTGGGTGTGGCGAGTTGAGAAAGCGATATGCCTCCGGCACGCTGGCGCGATCGCGCGATTAATTTTGAAGGGTTGCTGATGATTCTATTTGAGACGGTAGCATCATCTGCTTCCACATTTCCATCAATTATAGATCCAACCTGAGTCAAGAGAAAGTTAACAGTAGCAGATGCGATCGCCTTCTTGGTTTTGAAGGGTTGCTGATGATTGTATTTGTGACTTCGCATCAGATGGTTCCACATCATCAAGGCGTTTACTGGGAAGCGCTAATTGCCACTATTTTTGCTCGTCTTCTGGCTTCTCGTTGGTTCTGGGTAGCAAATCCTGAAAATCGAAAGATGGCATTTTAAAATCGCTGAGCGATCGCGCGATCGCATCTTCTGCCATTTGTTTGTACTCTTGCTGTCGCTTTTCTTTCTGTTGCGCTTCGTCTTCTTTGCCAAACAGTTCTCGATAACTGTTGACAAAAGCCACCATAGCGTCACCGAGACTTTGCCCTTTATCGGCGGTAGATTGGTCAATTTTATCGGCAAATTTCCGCAGCTTGGCGGTCATCTGGTGTAGGTAGGGTGTTGGTTCAGAGGAGAAGTGTAAATCGTGCAATTTGTCGGGGAATTGCTCTAGAGTTTCGCCTATATCGACACCATGAGCTTTCAGTGTTGCTTGCCAAGAGCGCATTCGCTGACGAGCTATATTCAGTTGGGCTGAATCTTGTGATAGCGAACCTCCAATTACTTCCTTAAATTCGGTTAAAAGGTTCTGCAAACCTGCTTGGACACTTTCAGGATGATTTTGCAGTTCTTCTGGAGTAGCCCCCAGTAGAGCGGCAATTAACTCGAAGATTGTTGTTTGGGGCTTTTCAGATGATGGGGTAGTTTCTGGGGGTTTTTGTAATGAGAAATTTATTAAGTTAGAGAATGCATTTTTAGCTTGCTCTACTGCTTGGTTTATCTCTGCTTGAAGATATTCTTTTGCTTCTTCTTCTGTTATTTCAAAAGAGGTGATTGCCGAGAGTTCCACTTCTTTTTGGTCGCCATCGAGGTTACGGAGTGAGAACTTGCCACTAGGAATAGCTTGGCGATCGGGAATGAGAAAGTAACGAGTTTGGGTAGAATCAATCCAAAGGGAACGTTTATCTTCACTGAAACCACTTTCAGGAAGTGGCTTTGGAATCAGCAATAAAGCTCCATCCGATTGCTGTTCTGCTTTCCAAGCATCTGCGGTAAGGTAGGATATATCTTCAGACAGAGACGCTGTAGTCCACAGGATGATAGGCAGTTTTTCTAGGTACAATTTGCCAAGTTCTACTCTGACTTTAGAGGTTTGGTTGGGTTGCGCTTCCAAAGAGATAAAGGCACAATCTGCTCTTGTCATCCGCGCACCTGTAGCCATGATGTCTGTTAGCCAAACAATACTGGTGTTATTGCCTTCTTCGCCTATCAACTGTCTGGCGACATCAGCACCACCAAGCTCCAGGGTTAGCATAGCTGAGTTGTTCTGTGTGGGGGTTATTGCTATAACGACTGGATGCTGAGTACCGTTTGGAAGTTGCAATGAGAGTGTTAAGGGTTGGTAGTCTTCGGTAAGAGTTTCGGAGGCTGTGTAGAGATTTTTGGGAAAATTTACAAATCGGAAGGGAGCGCTCTTTTGAAGATGTTGCAGAAAGGAACGTACCGGGTTTGAAGAAAACAATGCTGGGGACAAAAAGGTGATAAATAGTCGATCTGGGTTAGTTGGAATAGCTTGACTTGTCATAATTCACCACTCTAAGCGAATGAAGCTTGTATAGCACCAGTTCATTGTTTTTGTATTCGCCTTCTTTCCCCAGTTGCTACCACCCAGAGTCTATACAAAATTTATTGATCGTGCGTAAAACCC
>DNGJ01000280.1 GCA_003486305.1 Cyanobacteria bacterium UBA11371 | reverse complement strand
AACTATTCTATTTGGTTTAAAATCTTAATTTCTCCAGAGCTTATATGGGCGCACGGATTCCCATTATGATATTATCATCGCTGAAATTACTGGATTTGTCAAGATTTAATTTTTGATGCGATCGCAGAGAGAGCGATCGCGAAGCGTCTCGTCAAGCAAGGGATTCTGGATCGATATTCAGTTCTCTGAGTCTTCGAGCCAGAATTTCTGCTTTTTGTTCGGCGGCGAGGCGTAGTTGTTGTTCCGTCAGTGCGCGTTGTTCGGCTGTCTGGATGCGTTCTTCCGGTGTCAGCAACTTTTGCGCTTGCTCGTCATACCAATAGAGCCATTCCCGCGTCATTCCCTGATAAGTTCCTATCTGGTGTCCCAATCCTAAATTAATTTCTGGGAGCCAGATGGGATTTCCTGAAAGCAATACATATTTCCCCTGTTCTAATCGATAGACTTCCAAGGGAGGTTTGCGGCGGCGACGGGGATTATAAACGGCATAGTATAAGACTCCCAAATCAGCATACATTTGCTTTTTGCTGCTGTATTCCCCGCGATATTTTTGCGAAACGACTTCTAAAACCAAAGTGGGAACTTTTTGTTCTTCCCACAGTACGTAACTCAAGCGCAATAGTTCGTCGATAAATCGCTGGACTCCCAAGCTGAGAAAACCATCGGGGACGATCGCGGGTTCGTTTTCGTCATAATAAATTCCCATGTCTACGCCAAAATACCAATCTTGCCGCTCGCTCCAGATCAGTGCGAGGATGGCTTCTAAAAGGGTGGGAATTAAATGTTGTAGTTGGTTATCCACAGGGGTATCGTCCGAGTCGGGGAGTTCTTCGGAGGAAGGGCGACAATGAAGTGGATTGTAGTCTAATAACATATTGGTTTTGCCAACGCTAAACCGATCTTAATGACAGTAGGGGTACGGCGTCCGAGATCTGGTTGGTTTAGCCCCTACTTAATTTTTGATCCCATCGCAGAGAGAGCGATCGCTCACCTCCACCTCAGCATTTGTTCGCAAATAATCTCGCACCCATTTTTAGCAATCAAAGCTCCGCTAAAAAGCTACTGACTGCTAACTAACTCAACAAACTCGCGCAAAGCTTGTACGTACCTTTCCCCCGCAACGGCTCTAAAATTATTGTGCCCCGCACCTTCAATCGGTAAAAAACGCTTGGGTTCGTTGGCTGCCTCAAATAGTTTTTGACCGTGATAGAAAGGAATAACTTCGTCAGCAGTTGCGTGCATGACTAGAACCGGACAGCGGACATTTTTAATTTTGTCGATATTGGCGAATTTATCGAAAGGCACGATGGGAATATGGGTGACGACGCGAAATGCGGTGATAAATGTGTTTTCTATAATTAGACCAGCAATGGGTTTGCGGCTAGCCAAATCTACCGATGGGCCGCCACCTACTGAAAATCCGTAGGCAATAATCCTATTCGGCGGAATTTTTAACTCTTGAGTCAGATAATTGTAAGCAGCATCGATATCTTTATAGGCATTGCGTTCCGAAGGCGTTCCCTCGCTGGTTCCGTAGCCTTGGTAGTCGTAGGAAAAAACGCTAAACCCAATATCCCGCAATTCTTTCAACATAGGCAGACCATAGCCTATGTCTTCCGCATTGCCGTGGGAGTAGAGAATAGTATACTTGGCATTGGGATTGGGCAGGTAAATTGCCGAGATTTGGACGCCATTTGCAGTGGTGAGCTTGAGAATATCTTGGGTATCCTCATAGGTCGATGGTTGGGGCAGAAATATCATCCGGTCGGTGTAAAAATAAGCCCAGATGCAGAAACAGGCGTAGATGAAGATGGCAGAATGTATCATCCGCTTCAGGGAAAACTCTCCCCAGAGTAGTCGGTTAAGGGTTTTTTTGTCCATTGGGATGGGAGCGATCTAACTGTATTTTAATGAGATGCGATCGCTCTTAGATCGGGTGTTGTACACTGAGCAAGGCTGTTTGAGGAGCTTTTCAAAATGGCTTTTGAATACCCCGATGACCTAAAATACCTAGACACCCACGAATACGTGCGCTTGGATGGCGAGATTGCCACCATTGGCATTACCGCCTTTGCCGTCGATCAGCTAGGCGATATCGTATTTCTGGAATTACCAGAAATCGGCGCGGCGCTTTCCAAGGGAGAAAGCTTCGGCACGATCGAATCGGTGAAAGCGGTAGAAGACCTGAATTCTGCCATCACCGGGACGGTAGTCGAACGCAACGAAGCGATGATCGAATCTCCCGAACAAATAGCGGAAGACCCCTACGGCGAAGGTTGGTTGCTAAAAGTTCGCATCGACGACCCTGGGGAACTAGACGATGCCTTATCTGCTGGCGAGTATCGCGCTTTGGTAGAAGGCGAATAAGGAAGATGGGGAAGATGGGGAAGAATTCTCCCTTGTCTTCCTTGTCTTTTTCGTTCATTACTTTCATCCAGATTTGAAAATAATTGTTAAAACTTAATAAGCTATCACAATTCTGGAGGCAATCTGTGCCCGGTTCTACCATTCACCAGCAACAAGGAGAAACAGGTTTAGTGTCTGATTCTTTTGTCGGGCGGCACATTGGCCCGACAGCGGATAAAATTCAGCAAATGCTGGAACTATTGGGGTTTGATACCCTGGATGCTTTAATTGACGCGGCGGTGCCAGAGTCGATCCGGTTGAGGAATCCGCTGCAACTCCCACCCGCACAAAGCGAATACGCCGCTTTAGCTCAATTAAAAGAAATTGCCTCGAAAAATCAAGTCTATCGCTCGTTTATCGGCATGGGGTATTACGACTGCATCACCCCGCCGGTTATCCAACGCAATATTCTGGAAAATCCAGGTTGGTATACTGCTTACACACCCTATCAGCCAGAAATTGCCCAAGGACGCCTGGAAGCACTGCTAAACTTCCAGACGACGATTATAGACTTGACGGGGTTGGAAATTGCCAACGCTTCGTTACTCGATGAAGCAACTGCCGCCGCCGAAGCGATGGCGATGAGTTATGGAATCTGCAAAAATAAAGCTCACGGCTACTTTGTTTCCCAAGATTGTCATCCCCAAACCATCGATGTCTTGCAAACTCGCGCCAAACCGTTAGGGATTGAAATTATTGTCGGCGACCATCAAACTTTTAGCTTCGATCAACCTATTTTTGGGGCAGTTCTGCAATATCCCGCCAGCGATGGCACAATTTACGATTACCAAGCTTTTATCGAACAAGCGCATAAAGTCGGTGCATTGGTAACCGTCGCGGCAGATCCGTTAAGCTTGTGCTTGCTAAAACCGCCGGGAGAATTTGGCGCCGATATTGCCGTTGGTAGTACGCAACGCTTTGGCGTTCCTTTGGGTTATGGGGGGCCACATGCAGCTTATTTTGCCACTAAAGAAGAGTATAAACGGCAAGTTCCGGGACGAATTGTCGGCGTATCTAAAGATGCACAAGGTAAAACCGCTCTGCGTTTAGCACTGCAAACCCGCGAACAACATATCCGCCGGGAAAAAGCGACGAGTAATATCTGTACCGCGCAAGTTTTGCTGGCAGTAATTGCCAGTATGTATGCGGTTTATCACGGCGCTGCGGGACTGAAAAAAATAGCCGAAAATATCCACAATCTGACTGCAACTTTGGCAGCAGGATTAAAGGAGTTAGGATATAAAATCGGGTCGGAATATTTCTTCGATACCTTGCGGGTAGAATTGGGCGATCGCAGCTTAGAAGAAATATTAGCTGCTTGCGAATCGCGTCAAATAAATATCCGCGTTTTCGATCGCACCGCAGTCGGGATTTCCCTAGACGAAACGACGACCAAAAAAGACTTGCAAGAATTATTAGAAATTTTTGCAGGTTCGGCTTCAATTCCCGTTACAGAGGCAGAATTAAATCTGCCAAAAACCCTTGCCAGGACGACGGAATACCTTACCCATCCTATCTTTAACCGCTATCATTCGGAAACGGAACTTTTGCGCTACATGCATCGCTTGCAGGCAAAAGATTTATCGCTGACGACCTCAATGATTCCGTTGGGTTCTTGTACGATGAAGCTGAATGCTACAGCGGAAATGATGCCGGTGACTTGGGCTGAATTTGGCAAGATTCATCCGTTTGCACCGATATCTCAAGCGCGGGGTTATCAAGTTTTATTCGAGCAATTGGAAACCTGGTTAGCAGAAATTACCGGGTTTGCAGGGATTTCTTTGCAACCGAATGCGGGTTCTCAAGGTGAGTATGCTGGGTTGCTGGTGATTCGGGAATATCACGAGAGTCGGGGAGACAGCGATCGCAATGTCTGTTTAATTCCTACCTCGGCACATGGAACCAACCCCGCGAGTGCGGTGATGTGCGGCATGAAAGTGGTTCCGGTTGCTTGCGATGACCAAGGTAATATTGACATCAACGACCTCAAAGATAAAGCCGAAAAGCATAAATCCTCTCTCGCGGCGTTGATGGTTACCTATCCTTCCACCCACGGGGTATTCGAGTCACAAATTAAACAAATTTGCGATATCGTTCACGCCAATGGCGGACAAGTTTATATGGATGGGGCTAATATGAATGCCCAAGTCGGGTTGTGCAGTCCTGGAGATATCGGCACTGATGTTTGTCATTTGAATTTGCACAAAACTTTCTGCATTCCCCACGGCGGCGGTGGTCCCGGTATGGGACCGATTGGCGTTGCTTCCCATTTAGTGCCGTTTTTACCCGGTCATGCGGTTGTAGAAATGCACGAAAGTACTCCGGCGTTCCCAGGTAGAGCCGTGGCGTTCCCAGGCTCTTGCCTGGGAACGAGAGCGGTTTCGGCTGCGCCTTGGGGGAGTGCCAGCATTTTGGTGATTTCTTGGATGTACATCGCCATGATGGGAAGCGCTGGTTTAACCGATGCAACTAAGGTGGCAATTCTGAATGCGAATTATATCGCTCGTCGGTTAGAAGCTTATTACCCGGTTTTGTATAAAGGCGAGTCGAATTTAGTGGCGCATGAGTGTATCTTGGATTTGCGATCGCTGAAAAAATCCGCCAGCATCGAAGTCGAGGATGTGGCTAAGCGCTTGATGGATTACGGTTTCCACGCCCCTACTATTTCTTGGCCCGTCGCGGGGACGATGATGGTAGAACCGACGGAAAGCGAATCTCTCCAAGAATTAGACCGCTTCTGCGAGGCGATGATTGCGATTCGTAAAGAAGTAGAGGCGATTGAAAATGGCTTTGCCGATGCGCGGGATAATGTGCTTAAAAATGCACCCCATACCGCAGAAAGTTTAATTGCTGGGGAATGGAAACATCCCTATACTCGCGAACAAGCTGCGTATCCCGCACCTTGGACGAGGGAGTATAAATTTTGGCCTGCGGTGGGACGGATTGACAGTGCGTTTGGCGATCGCAATTTCGTCTGTTCTTGCTTACCAATGGAGGCTTATAGCTGAGGCACGGCATCGTAGGGACACGGCATTAGATAATCTTTGAGCCGTGCCCCTACTTCTGGTTTCTGCCACCTGTAGGGGCACGGCATTAGATAATCTTTGAGTGTAAACCAAAAATTATTCTACGCCGTGCCCCTACTTCTGGTTTCTACCACCTGTAGGGAAAATTAGATAACCTTTTAATATAAACCAAAAATTATTCTACTTTCCCTACAGGATGAAATTTATTTCCAGGCGCTGATGCAAGAGGTCTAATGGAAAATGAACCATAACAAACTCATTTTCGCATCCCATGCCTTATCAACCCTTCTGGAATGCTTTGATCTGTGGCGGGATAACGGCTTTAGCCACCGCTACCGCTGCTTATACAGTCCCTGGAGCTGGGTTTAATCAGACTGAAAAAGGTTATATTGCGGGGACTGCTGGTGCTGCGTCGTTTGTCGTTTCTCTGGGGTTAGAAAGCTATCTATCTAACCGGATGCGGCGACAGGTGAAAGATATGCGATCGCAAATGAATTCCCTTTGTCAAGGTAATTTCCCAGCCCGCGCTACGGTTTATTCTCAGGATGAATTGGGACATTTAGCCACAAAATTTAACCAAATGTCTGTCGTCGTCGAAACAATGATGGACGATTTCGATAGACAGGTGCAAACGTGGGAATATGGTAACGAAAATATAACCAGTCAGGTACTTGCGCTTGAGGAAGCGATCAAAAGTTGGGGAAACGGAGATTTTACGGTAATAACAAGGGCAAAATTTTCAGATGAATTGGGTGTAGTCACTTACTGTTTAAATTTGATTGCACTTTCTCTACAAGAAAGGGTGCAACAAGTCAAGATTAGATCTGAAAAATTGGCCCAGGAAGCTAGCAATAGCGAAAATATCGCCAAATTTTTCTCCGCCTACCCCCTACCGCAAGTTCAACAATTAACCCCCGCCGTTAATTCTATCGAGGGGATGAGCGATTCGCTACAACGAGTTGCCCTGAATGGGCGTGAGATTGAACAATTAGCTGAAGTTGCTGCATCTACGGCGTTAAATGGAGATGAAATCGCACAACAAAGCACGGCACAAATTGTACAAATCCAAGAATTTTTAACAACAACGCCGCCAAAAATAAAGCGAATAGGGGAAGATTTGCCAGAACTTTCCCAGTATCTTGCCTATGTTTCTGGAATTATTTCCCGGATCAACTTGCTGGCGCTCAATGCTTCAATTGAGGCCACGAGTGTTGGGGATAAAGGTAAGCAAATGGTGAAAGTTGCTGACAATTTACAACAGCTAACCAAGGGTGTTTGGCAATCGTTGCAACAAATTGAGCAGATTACCAAGGAAATGCAGGATGATATTACCGAGGTAGTTAATAAAATGCAAGCAGAAACTCAGCAAGTAAGTGAATGCAGCAATTTGGCACAAGAAGTTAAACAGTCTGTAGAAGATATCTTGAGCGTAAAACAACAGTGGGATGTGGTAGCGCCCTCTATAACCGATGATACGCAGCAACTGGATGAAACTGCGCGCAGTCTATCCCAAGCGATTCAAACAGTAGAATTCAAAAACGAATATACTTCACCAGAAGCCGCACAGCAAGCATCGGAAAATATGCAAAATCTTGTTAAGGTAGCGCAAGATTTACTCGCGAGTGTAGAGGATTTACGAGTTAGTTAGTCACTCAATTTGCTAATTGCTAATTGCTAATGGTTAATGTCAGGGAAAATCACCATCTTAGCAATTAGCCATTAGCTATTAGCAACCCCAATCGCGTTAGTAAAAACTAGCGCGATCGCACGAGTTGTTTTGATTCGGCTTCCAGCATCCGGATTAATCTTTGATCGCCGGAGTTTTTGGCTACTTGCAATCTATGTTCTAGGCGGCGGCGGATATTTGCTAGGTGAGTTTCTGCCAATTCGGGGCAGACTTTGCGAGAGTTGCCTAGTTGTGCGATCGCGCTTTCTTGCGCTTTCGGATACGTGCTGTAGGCAACCCCCCGATACTTTAAGTCTAGCGCCGGTTGCGGTACGGGTATGTGTCTAGGATAGCTGAATCTCCAAGGCCCTCCCCGATATTTGCCGCCGATTTCGCCTTCGATCGTATCGATTGCACATGGTTCGTATTCGTAGGCGACGCCGCGATAACTGAGTTTCATAAATTTTGTCTCCTGTGGAGTTATGTCAATCGGGGTAATCAGATAAAAGTTTCTATGCATTTCTGTATTATAAGCTACCGTTTTCAGGTTTTGTGGCTGAATGTTAAAGAATTATGACAAATAGGTGCAGCAAAAACCCGGTTTCTCAGAGAAACCGGGTTTCTGGGCGAGCGATCGCGTTATACGCTCAAATATCGCGTCAAAAGGCTCATCACTTCCCCTGGATTGGGCGCAGGTAAGAGGCGACTCCATAAACTGACATCGGCAAAACGGAGGGCGTGCAAGGTGTGAATGGTTTGGTTGACGCCAAACGGCGTGCTGATGACGAGGATGCGAACGGGTATTTTACCTGGCGTTGGATCGCCCAGAGCGCCCAGAAGGCTGGGAAAGGTTGGTGTTTGCGCCCTTTGTGAGAAAAAGCTTTTGTTCATTGGGTTGTACCTGTTTTCTATGGAAGGGTATTTCCAATTAGTTATAGTTAACATCATACACGACCTATAACTAATTGGAAATATTTACTCGGTCATGAGCCTCTGACAGAATCGGAAGCATGGGAAGAGCAGGCAAAGCCCTTAGAAAGGTGTTAGAGACTCATGGCATCAGCCAAAACGGATTAGCCGTCGTGATGGGGATTAGAGCTGCCAATGTCAACCGTTGGGTGAATGAGGTGAGAGATCCAGGCGGTGAAACGATTCTGGAAATCAGGGATGGACTACAAACTATCAATCCAGCCGCAGCAGAGGACTTTATTCGGTTGTACTTGACTGCACCCGCTGACAATCAGTAGCCGTTATGGTTGCATTAAAGACGGGGCGGGCAGGATGCCCACTCCACAAGAGGCTGATTTTGCTTGTGGAGTGGGGGCGGGCAGGATGCCCACCCCACAAGAGGCTGATTTTTCTTGTGGGGTGGGCGTCTCGCCCGCCCTATTTTCAGTTGATTTACTGAGTGGTGGGGTTGGTGTTTCAGTCTACTGTCAAGTGGCGGAGGAAGTAGAAGCGATCGCTCAGAGAATCGCTCCCCTTATTCCGCCCCAAATATCCAGTTAATGGCGATGAAAGTTCTACCAACAAATCGCGGACAATTTGATCTGTGAGTTTAGGATTTTGGGTGGCGTTGTAATGAACGCGAATTTCGGTAACGCTGAAAGATTTTTGCGGATTGTCTAAATTTTCTTCTTGATTGGCGAGTTGGTGTACGGCTTGGACTATTTGCGATCGCAACTTGATTTCTTGCTCTACGAGTTCGATATATTTCTGAATTTCATCACGCGATTGACCGGGTTTCAAATACTCTTTTAGCTTAAACAGATCCACTGAATTTCTATACTTGTTTTGCAAGTTTACCAAAGCCTCAATTGTTTCCGGGTTAATAATAGTCATATTGTGTACTTTTGCTGCCTCTTTGAGTTGGGCGGTTGGTTCTCCTGGGCCTATAATTAATTTAGCTGCTTGTTGAAATAGTTCTTTACTTTTTAGGCGTAGCGTTCCTAAATTTAGCAGTTGCACGGCAGTTTGGTTGGGGATTTTTTTCCCGGCTTTACATTCGCAAACCAAGGGATAGGGTTGTTCGCAAAATACATCTACACCCCCAGCACCACCTTTGTGGAAATAGTCTACTGTAAATCCTAAAAATTCAAGGCTGCGTTTGATAATATTCTCAAAATCTGTTCCAGCTTGATAGTTGCTTTTCCCCTGGTCTAATTCTTTGCTGCGATCGCCTAAACTTGTAATAGTTTTAATCCAATCTAAATCGGGATTATTTTTCCGATTATTTTCTGTTTTTTTCCAACCTAAAAATATTTGTATTTGCTCGTTTAATTGTTTCGCAGCGGGGGTGTTTAATTGAGCGACTGCGGCTTGCAATTCTTCTAATTCTGGATGCGGGGGTGGGAGGCGGTTTTCTAGCTGGTGGCGGCGGTGGGTGAAGATGCGATCGCTTAAAACTGGCGACGAATCAGAAACCATCAGGCGTTGTGGTAAGGGAATAAATTTTCCCTTTTTATCTCGTGCATTTGGATGCACTGGAATTTCTATTGGCTGAGATAGCAAATAAACGCGCAGGTGAGCTAAAAAAATATAAGGAAATTGCGATAATATTTGTTCTAATGCTTCTGTTTTCCAGACGGTTAACTGCGACACAGCCTTTAACGATTCCGAACTATCCAGCATTTGGCACAGTTCGCACCTAGCCCATGCTTTAATTGTAACTTTCTCAGCATTTAAGTTAGAAATAACTGTTTTAGCAATGGGCCAAAAATTGTCTTTGTAACAAAATTCAGGCTGGAGAGAGTTGATCAACAAATCCGTTGGATAAAGTGCAAATTGCTTTCCCTGATCGAGCCACCGACGAGGGATTGCTGCCAGCATTCTCCCTTGGATTAATGCCTCAATATCTGGAGCAGGTAGAGGTAAGGCGGTTTCAATTGAAACTAATTTTCCCATGTTTAGTTCAACAACTCGCCCACAACATCGTCTGATTCATCGTCTATATTGTCCAGATTCAAAAACTTGCCCGGATCATCGTCTGATTCATCGTCTATATTGTCCAGATTCAAAAACTTGCCCGGATCATCATCCTCTTCTACAACCCCATCTATTTCACCTGACGGATCGCTCAAAATTTCTCGAAGTAAAAGGTTTTCAAAAGTTAGCTGCTTTTGACAAACAAAATCAAAAACCTGCTCCTCTGTTAAATTATAGTCCCTGCACTTTCTGCAAACAGCGCGAATGGCAATGAGTGGTCTGATTTCCTCTTCTTTCAACTCTACATATTCTCCACCTAATTCTTTCGATCTTAAAAGATCCAGCAGCCTGTATGATTCTGAATTTTTCTTTATTTTTTCTGTTTCTGACTTGGAACGAACTAGACAACCGCGAGTCAAGTCATATGTTTTGTAGTCAGTTAATCGCTTTAATCCAGCAACCAATCCAAATAAATTAGACTGAATTACAGCTACGCCAATTTTTACAACTTTTCCATTTTGATTGCCAATTATCTTGAAATTAATCCAACCATTATTTTTTGCTCTCGGCTTAACTTCATTGACTAACTCTTCAATCGTGACGCCTTCTAATGTTTTTCCTTTCAAAGTTTCAAATCCCAAATAGATGGATTTGTATATCAACTCATTATTTTCTAAATAATTACCTATTTCTGCTTCAATTTCATTTTTTAAAGCCAGCTCAAACCTTTCCAACGGCTCGTCTGGAAGTGGCGGAGTATAAACTTTAAAATTTTCCGCACACCATTGCAAAGCTTCTCGTACACTTGCCTTTTTTTTGCCGTATTCTTTTAGATCTTTTTCTTCAAATGGATAAACTGGATGAGGAGGAATTAAATTTTTCTGTTCGTAAAACTCTTTCAGCCAAAGCGTAACCAACTCAACCATAGACTTGCTGTTGAGATAGTCTAAAGCAATCGGTTTGCGCTGGGTATATTTTGATATTCTATCTGGTATGCCACCTAACATTGAATTTACTTTATTCGTCCACGTATCCGGCTGCATTACTGTAAGAATAACAACTCCTTGACTAACTTCTGATTGCATCAGAGTGTCATGCAGGATCTTAACCAAGTTAGCGATGACCTGCTCAGTTGGCAAGCCATCATCATTAGCATTGTTCTTGACATCTATTTCGTCAAAACAGATGAGAACTGGGTTGTAATAACCCACCAAATTCAGGATTTGCAGAATGGTATTAAGCGCTTCAGCTTCTCTGTCTTGACTGGTTTTACTAGAATTAGGCAAGCCCAAATATTCAGCTTCGGCTTGAGATAGTTCTTTCCCAGATAACCAGTTAATAGCAGCTGTTGCATAATCTTGAGAAAGCGTCCACAAAACCGCCCTGACAATGTAACGATCTAGATTGGGTTTGGCTCTGAGAATTTGTTTTTGCAGAGAATTCATTAAATTCTGATTCTGAGCCAAACTACTTTTATAGGCTTTGTCAAATTTGCTGACCAGATTTGCTGAAATTTGAGACTTGACACCGCCAACTTCGTTGACCATTGCCGTTGCTACTTCCTGCCACTGCATCACCCCTTGACTGCCAGTATGTTTCAGGCTTTCTGCCAAAGTCTGCTGAAATTGGTACTTAATTAAATTTAAGTCAGTGTACTTATTGACACTGGCATAAACAAATAAAGTACCCCCCTCCCTTTCAAGTCGATGACGAATGCGACTGATGATGTGGCTTTTACCCACTCCTAGTGAAGCAGTTATGGCAATTGAGGTTACTTTGTCTTGACTAGATTGACTTGTCTTGACTTGTTTAATTGCTGCAAAAACTGCATCAGAAGCGTGTTTGTTGAGAGTAGTTACGTCGGGAAATCCTTTTCCCCAAACATCATCTTCCCTAACAATTTTTGTGTTGCTGAATGGGTTAGAACTTTGGATGGCGGCGTTGATAGCTTCTATGGGAGAAACGGCTGATTCCATAGCGACTTGGTGTGAGGTAACGAATGGCGACAATTTTATGTATTCAAGAGTTTGGCGTAGTAGCGCAATCCTACGCTTGGGATGGTAATTGAATCCTCGCGTTTATCGGGCGTCATGTCTGACATCTCTCCCGCCATCAGTTGAAAAATGTCATTTTCTTGCATTTTCAGCATCCACTCATTGAAGTGCGATCGCGTAACTCTTTCCCCAATCTCCCGCCGAATCCGGTAAATCGGCACTAAATTGTCTAAGTTGTAGTCACTGTTCAGTTTGTCGTACACTTCCAAGGCTACAGACTTAAACTCGTCGTAGGATGCGATCGCTCCCTCTCCCTTCTCCGTACTTCCACCACTACCGGATGCTCCCATCTCCCGCATCCATCGCAATAGAGCATTTGCTGTTCTCGCGCCAATTTGACTATCAAACTCAAATTCGGGATGATTGAGCGACTCGCCTAGCAATTGCACGCCTTTTTCTGTCAGGTAGATCACTCTGTTGCGGTTTTTGATCTCGAATGCGATCGCTCCCTCTTGCTCCAATTTATCAAATATGCTTTGATAATCTGAAGCTTTCTCTCCCGTTCGTTTAATTTTTTCCGTCAAATCTACCCTTTTTACCTCATCACTTTTATGCGCTCCTAACTCCCACAATGCTAGAAGCAAGCGAGTTGTTGATTGACTTTCACTGCTGCGTAGACCTGTTTTTGTTGTTTCTGGTGTGTCTGACATATTCGTTATTTACTTTGTTTGCAGGGTATTTTAGCATTCTCAGTGATTCCACTGATTCTACTAGCTTTATCTAGCACTCCCAATGAGATGGGTATCTAAATTTAGAGGTGCGCGAAAGGTTGGTTTGAGTCCCTTTTTATACTAATAGAAATTGCATCCGGCAAGCAAGTGGGATTCAAAGGAGCGATCGCGCAAGCTTCACGCGCGGTGTGTGGGTAGCAGGTATCGCTCCCGATGATTCCCCAGTGGTACAGTCTTTCTTAAGCGATCGCCTAAATCCCACTCGGCTAAACTAGACTCATATGGCTTGGCTAATGGCTAATGGCGTGTAAGGGCGTTCGCGCAGCGTGCCGGAGGCATTAGCAAATGCGATGAAATATTTCAGATTTACCGACAAGATAACAGCGCAAATGCGATAGCCCCTACGGCTAATGGCTAATGGCTAATCTTCAATTACCTATTAGCAATTAGCTATTAGCAAAATCCTAAACCGGATGGAAATAAAAAGCGGTTCCTAATACTATATAAGTTGCCAAAAGTAACGCTCCTTCTAACCAGTTAGAGCGTCCGTCTAAACTAATTAAGTTGGCAATAATCACTGCGATCGCTACCGCCACGACTTCAAACGGATTAAAATTCAAATCCATCGGTTGACCAATTACAAATCCCACCAAAACTAAAACCGGAGCCACCAACAAAGCGACTAACAAACTCGACCAGATCGGAAGAGCACACGTCTGAACTCCAGTCACGTGGCCTTATCTCGTAT
>DNGJ01000565.1 GCA_003486305.1 Cyanobacteria bacterium UBA11371 | reverse complement strand
GATCAAAGCGGATTTGGTATTACCCAAAGAAACCGAATTTCTATGAAAAATCTTGGTTTGGCAATCGAAGATCGTAGCAAGAAACCCGGTTTCTTAAAGAAACCGGGTTTCTAGTGTTTGGTTTAAACCCAGACTTAGAAATTCATTTCCGCAGCCTGGACTTTTTCGACTTGTTTCTTCTTCAGTACTAACAGCACTTGGGCTAACATAATCGCTGCAATAAATGCCATCAGCCATTGAATGCGAGTAGCGCTTTGCAGAACAATTTCGCCATCATCTTGACCAAAACCACCCACGTTGGGGTTATTGGTCAAAAGTTCGCCAGCAGTTACCGCTTGTCCTTCAGAAACGATCAATTCCGGTCCTGGGGGAATGGTTTCCACCACATCTCCACTATCGGTTTTGATCGTTACTTGGTAGCCACCATCATCGCCTTTGGTAATTGCAGTAACGGTGCCAGCCGCAGAAGCGTTAAAAGCGTTATTGTTGCTTTTATCGCCAGTGGGATAAACTTGACCTCTTCCCCGGTTTGCACCCAAGTGAACGGGATACTTACCGAAGTGGATATTTTTATCAGTTGCGGGGTTAGGAGAAAGAACGGGGAAGACGATTTCTTGATATTGTTCGCCCGGTAAGGGACCAACAATAATTACGTTATCTTGTCCTTCCTTGTAGGTTTGGTAATAGAGTCCCTCAGTCTTTTCTTTCAATTCCTCCGGAATGCGGTCTTCCGGAGCAATTTTGAACCCTTCGGGTAACATTAAAACCGCACCGACGTTTAAGCCACCTTTGGAACCATCGCCCAATACTTGTTGCGCGTTGGTGTCGTAGGGAATTTTCACCACGGCTTCAAATACTGTATCGGGGAGAACCGCTTGGGGAAGTTCAACTTCAGAGGGTTTGGCAGCGAGGTGACAGTTGGCACAAACGATGCGTCCCGTGGGTTCGCGGGGGGTTTCAGGGGCAGTTTGCTGCGCCCAGAAAGGATAGGCAGCAGCGGGTTGGGACAGGGATAGACCGCTGGCGAAGAAGATTCCTACTGTGGCGATCGCAAGCAGCAAAGTCCTAGAAATCGCCCGCTTGCTACTCTGTAAAATCGCCGATAAACAAGCTTTTTTCATCTGCAAATAACAACAATTCCAGTGAACACCGTCAAATCAATAGCTATTTGGGTAATTGCTAATTGCTAATTGCTAATTGTTCTTGATTATTAGCCATTAGCTATTAGCGATTAGCAATTTTACGCCCACCAGGGTTCTTCGCCCGTGCGGAAGTCGGTTTCTGTCCAAGGTGTAAAGACAACTTTATCGTCTTCCACGTTGGCGTGAACCAGTGCCAAGGATAACGGTGCAGGACCGCGTACCACCTTGCCGGTGCTATCATACTGCGAACCGTGACAAGGACACTTAAACTTGTTTTCGGCAATATTCCAAGGTACGACGCAGCCTAAGTGGGTACAGACTGCGTTGATGCCGTAGTCGGCGATGGATTTATCTTCACCTACGACAACGTAGGTGGGGTCGCCTTTTAGACCTTGGGCGAGGGCGCGATCGCCTGCGTTGCGCGTAGCCACAAATTCGCTTGCAATCACATCGTTGCCCAAAGCATCTTTAGCAGTTACGCCACCCCCAGCACCACCCGCCGATGGAGGAATGAAGTACTTAACAACTGGATAAAGGCCACCCAGTGCTGTTCCTGTAATCGTACCAAAGGTCAAAAGGTTCATAAACTGGCGACGCCCCATATCGGGTACGTCTGCCGATCCTGAAAGTTGAGCCATAACCTACGCTTAAAACTGTATTTTTGTCAACAACTGCTACGCAGAACTTATATGTAGTTACGCAATGGGACTACTTTGTCTGCTTCCTGCTTCATTCAAGGGTGTCGTCACTTTCTTGTCCACAGGCGTTAGATTTGGGTGTAGCCCACCCTATCTTGCGAGAAACTCACACTTGCTGGCACGTAAGTATGAGGCAAAGGCAAGCTCAAGCTAAAATCTGCCCTAGCAGGCCAGTTGCAACAATTTCTTGAACGAACTGTTACAGCTTTCTCCTGGGTATTATTACATTTTTTGACCCCCGTCTCATAATCTAGAGGGACATCGGATCGAAGACTATCTATATCGAAAGGCTATGACCGGAACTGACTTACACCAGCTGTTGCTTTCCAAATGGGGGCACTCTTACGATATTCAACTGCGCCGCACTCAGGGCAAGATTTTTGTCCAGGTGATGTGGAAATATCTAGAGCAAGCGTCTTTTCCCCTCAGTGAGGCAGAATATATGGCGCACCTCGATACCATTGCCAGTTATCTTGTGGCTTTAGGAGCCACAGCCCAAGTGCAAAAATATATTGAACAGACGCGCGAGCGCCCCCGCTTGGGCAAAGCGGTTAGCATTCCCATCGATTTGGGCGATCGCGCCTCCGAGTGGATACTAGAAGACATTTGACCTCTAAACCCCTATCTATGCAAGTTGAATGGCAAATCGCCAAAACCTACGAAGATATCCTTTACCACAAAACCGACGGCATCGCCAAAATTACGATTAACCGTCCTCACAAACGCAATGCCTTTCGTCCCAAAACCGTCTTTGAACTCTACGATGCTTTTGCCGATGCCCGCGAAGATACTAGCATCGGTGTAATACTTTTTACTGGTGCTGGCCCGCATACAGATGGCAAATATGCCTTCTGTGCGGGCGGGGATCAAAGCGTGCGGGGAACCGCAGGCTATGTGGGCGATGATGGCGTCCCCCGCCTAAATGTGTTAGATTTGCAACGCTTAATCCGCTCGATGCCCAAAGTTGTCATTGCTTTGGTAGCTGGGTATGCGATCGGCGGCGGGCACGTGCTGCATATCCTCTGCGACTTAACTATTGCGGCTGATAATGCTATTTTCGGTCAAACTGGCCCTAAAGTTGGCAGCTTTGATGGGGGATTTGGTGCTAGTTATTTAGCCAGAATTGTTGGTCAAAAAAAGGCGCGGGAAATTTGGTATCTCTGTCGCCAATATGATGCAAAACAAGCTTTAGAAATGGGGTTGGTTAACTGCATCGTTCCCGTAGAACAGTTAGAAGCAGAAGGCATTCAATGGGCGAAGGAAATATTAGAAAAAAGTCCAATTGCAATTCGCTGTTTGAAAGCTGCTTTTAACGCCGATTGCGACGGACAAGCAGGTTTGCAAGAACTGGCTGGAAATGCCACTTTGCTTTATTATATGACCGAGGAAGGCGCGGAGGGAAAACAGGCATTTTTGGAAAAACGAAACCCGGATTTTCGTCAGTATCCTTGGTTGCCTTAGTTGTTAGTTATTAGTTTTTTTGTTTAGCTATTTCCGGGTAATAACTAATCACCAACAGGACTTACGCAAAATCTCTAAATGTAGGGTCGTTAGCACCCTACATTTATACTCGCATCCTATTCATTACCCCCTTGATGCCCAACGACTCGCATTCGCGGCTAGACAAACTCTCGACCGCAAGGCAAGGTCTGTAAGAATAAAGGGGGTCGTTAACGCGGATTTGGTATTAGATTTTAATGTTCGATTACTTGGCGATGGGTAATTTGATTTCTGTTGTCCCTGCACCGCAGCGCACCGTACCATCCCGGTAGGTTGGCATAGCTGGCATTACATCGGGTTTGCTAGCCTCACAGAGGATAGACGCAGTTGCTATTTTAGTTTCTCCCTGCCAAGTTTTTGGTACTAGAAAAACACCGCCGACGTAATTCTTGAAGCCCGGTTTAATTGCGATGCCAAAATGGTAGACAGCTTTAGCACTAGACCAATCAGAGATGTCTTTAGAATCGCTGTTGACCCCATATTTATAGCTGTCGCTTGCAGATATCTTACTCGCTCCAAGTTTTTGCAATGAATTGGTAAAAGCTTGGTTTTGCAAATAGTAAGCTTGCTGGGCGCTGTTCATGGCAGAAACCCTGGCTCGGGCTTCAGCTTGTCGCGCTGTCATCGTGCTTTGATCGGCATTTGCTGACAAAGGATTAATTATCAGGAGGGCAAATAAGAAAAATAGACTGCCTGGGTTTAACCCTCTTGTCTGAGGAAGTTTAAGGAAAGATCGCAGGTAAATGGCTGGAATTGTCGTCATTGTTCCTGACTCACTCAATCTGATAACCAGATTTTAAGCTTTGATAGAGTTACTGTCTAGATTAACCTGTCTGAGAAAAAGCAATATTTTGTAACAATTGTGATGTTTATTTACAATTTGAGCGAATCAGAATTAGAAGCGATCGCAACGCAAGTTAAAAAGAGCCAAAAATCGGTGATAATGAGTCACTACGGTAACACCAGAAAAGCTGAGAAAGTGGTTTCCCTTTATCAGCTTTAGCTAAAAAGCGGTTGAATTTTTCAATTTTTTTAAGGAGTGTGGATTGTGATTGCTAAACTGTTTAAGTCAAGTCCCTTAGCACTTGGGCTGATCGCAGCTATTTCCGCTACTGGGCTACTTATGAGTAGCTTACCTGCTAACGCTCAAACAAGTTCCTCACCAACAACTCCATCACCCCAAGCAACTCCAACTCGTCGTCAACCAGCAAGAAGATCGAACACCTCGCCTCGCCCAAGAGCAACAAGTTCTAACCGCACTGCGCGCCCGAACACAAGCGCTGCTCTCAGATTGGGTAGCCGGGGAGAAACAGTTCGCAAGCTGCAAATGTATTTAAAAAAACGCGGGTTCTTCAAGGGAGAAGTAAATGGGATTTTTGGTTCTCGTACCCGTGCGGCGGTGATCGCTTTTCAGCGTGCGAGGGGTATGACGCCCGATGGCGTTGTTGGAATCAGGACTTTAGCTGCGATGCTGTAAAAAATAGGGCGGGCATTGCCCACCCTAACGTTGAGTAAATCAAGTTGCTAGTTATCTAAAAAATGTGGCTAATTGCTAATGGCTAATGGAAGGATATGAGTCGTGCTACACATCAACATGTACCGATTTACGGTGTGGGTTTTACCAATAACCTTTGGTAAAAACAAACAGTTGATCTAAACCCGCCGGTGCCCCAAGTGTTTCCCATTCATGGGAAAAGGGTATGATATCATGTCCGGTTGTATCGTTAGCCTAAGCCGGGGCGGGTTTATTTATCCAGTGCTTGTAGGGGCTACTTTAACGAAATATCTCGTGGTTCCACTTAATTGGCAGGTATTACCCGCCCCTACAATAAAACTCTCCCGTCAAAAAATATACACTACCATTGCTACCGGACATGATATGAGATCTTCTCTCTCGCAATTAGCAATTAGCAATTAGCAATTAGCAATTAGCAATTAGCAATTAGCAACTGGCGTTAAGTAGTAACCAACCGCTTACGCAAAGACTCTGCACGACGTTTAGCCGTTTGATTGTTAGGCTCATATTTCAAAGCTTCTTCGTAAGCTTGTAATGCTTGAGCGGTTAATTTTTTGCGCTCGTAGGCATGACCGAGATTGTTGAGCGCCGTTACATATTCAGGCCAGAGTTTCAAAGCTTCTTTGTAGTTGCGAATTGCTATGTCGTACTGTTCTTGGGCAAAGTAGGAAAAACCCAAGCCATTGTAGATCAGGGCAATATTTTCCTTCGCCTCGCCTTCTACTTCTTTGAGGGCTTTTTGGAACAGGTTGACCGACTGCACGAATAGTTTTTTATCGAGATAAATGCTGCCGAGTTCGTAATATTCTTCAGCAGTTCCTTTCTCGCTTTTCAGCTTATTTTGCAGCCGCGAGAAGCTACTTTCGACTTTGCGAGTTTTGAGGATCTGGCGAAAAATTATCCAAGCGGTTCCAGACAGTAGCACCAACAAGATTGAAAGATAAACAACGGGAAGTTGGTTTTCCATAGATTTTTCTATCCGGGCAGATGTAAATTTTTAGTTTCGTTACGAGTCATATCATGTCCGTTAGTATCGGTAGTGTATGGATGGCTAATTGCGAGCTTGCTAATTGACGCCATTAGCGATTAGCTATTAGCAGTTACACAACTGTTGCTACCGGACATGATATCAGGGAGCTGTACTCTCTTTTAAATTATCCCAAGGCAGACCCCAATAGATCGCCCGTTGCTGTAGCCAACCTTCCGCCAACAAGCGAGCGATCGCATCATTCACTCGCCGCCGCAAGTCATCGTACTGCACTCCTTTGGGCATTACCACACACAGCGGTTCTGCGGATAATAACGTTGGTAACAAACGATACTGGGGATATTCTTGTACCCAGCCGGTGAGGACGCTGGCATCGGCGGCAAACGCAGCAGCACCCCCCGACTCTAATAAATTCCGCGCTTCAGTGTAAGAATTTACTCCCACCAACTCGGCTTTTGGTAAGACATACCGCACTTTAGCAATCGTACTCGAACCATTTAATACGGCAACGGTTCTCGTTTCCACATCTCCCAGGCGCTGCACCGATGTATCTTTAGTGACTAAAGCGATGCCATCGATGTAGTAAGGAATGCTGAAACTGACGATGCGCGATCGCATTGGCGTTGCGGTTACCCGGGCAATGGTTAAATCGACTTTGCCTTCTAATACAACGGTTAAGCGATCGCGGTTTGCTACTGGCTTCAAGCTTACCTTATCGGCACTACCTAACAATTCTGCCGCCAATCGTCGCGCCAGATCGATTTCTAAACCTTGCAGCTTGCTTGTTTCGTCTCGAAAACCCAACGGGCGCAAATTATCTTTTACCGCAACTGTTAAATACCCCCGCTGCTGAATTTCTTGGAGAAAGGCTGCATGGGCAGAAAAGGTAAAAGGTAATAGGTAAAAAGCCAAACCTACCACCCCGTAACGGAAAAGCGCGGATGTCGCTCTGGAGAGGAGGACTCTTGTCCTCACTACAAACCCATCGGTTACATCCGCTACACAATCCGTTGTTACTTTCATTTAGCAGAACTTGCTAATTCCACAACTTTGGTAAAGCTGTCTGGATCGAGGATAGCCATTTGCGCCAGCATCTTGCGGTTGATTTCGACGTTAACTTTCTTGAGCTTGCCGATAAATTGACTGTAGCTCATGCCGTGTTGGTGCGCGGCGGCGTTAATCCGGGCGATCCAAAGACGACGGAAGTCGCGCTTGCGTTTTTTGCGATCGCGATACGCATTCCGCAGCGCCTTCATTACCTGTTGATTAGCCGTGCGGAACAGCGTTGAGTGCGAGCCGCGAAATCCTTTTGCCAGTTTGAGAATTTTCTTGCGGCGTTTGCGAGCAACGTTACCGCGTTTTACCCTTGTCATAGTTAGTTGTCAGTTGTCTCTGGTAATTGGTAATTGGTAATGGGTAATCGGTTATTGACTTATGACCGATTTACAAGTACGGCAGCATCAAGCGCACGTTTTCTTCATCCCGTTCGTCCACTACTGCCATCATGGATAGACGACGCTTGCGGGTCGAGGTTTTATGCTCGAGCATGTGGTTTTTGAACGAGTGACGGCGCACAATCTTGCCGCTGCCAGTCGCTCTAAAGCGCTTTGCCGCCGATTTGCGAGTTTTTAGCTTTGGCATATCCTGACTTTAATTCGACACGATCTCCTATCTTACCACTATCTCGTTTGTCAAGACAAATTTTTCTGGTACTACAGAGCGAACGCAGCGCCAACTTTACCCAAACTTCATAAAAGCCATCAGTTTAAGTATTTACACCCGATTGCGGCAAATCCCCTTAATTCAGTAATTCTGCTGATAGAATTGGATGATTACATCAGAGTATCATCAATTTTTTGATGAAGATTCAGTGAAACCACTGGTCATGGCGATAGCCGATATGCCAGTATAGACAGAAGAAAGACAGAATCAGAAACCCTAAACAGCGACCCTAAACAGCGACGGCAAATCACGATAAGATAAAAGTTTCCAGCTTTTTGTTGTACTGCTGTGCTAAGTTAGGCAAATTATATAGGCACAGCCTACAAGTAAAAACAGATTTCCAATACCTGGATTCCCCCCAGGCTTGGAACATTACCCGGTAGAGTCGAGAGGAGCGATATTGATTCTACCGGGTTTTTCTTATAGATACTGCTCTATCCTGTGGCGGAATATTTGCACGCTGGGGAAGAGAATATGCCAGGATGCCCGATTCCCTGGGTGCAAAAACGGCGCTCCTCGCCGTATGCTTGGCAATTATAGCCTGACTCGGTTGGGCAAATGTAACTGGTGGAGCGAAGGTGAAGGAATGTTTACTGCAACGGAAACCTCTGTAATTGTACTGATATTACTGGCGGCTGTCGGTATATTAGGTTGGGGATTTTATCGATCTCAACCTTTCGGTAAACTAGGAATTCTAGCTTGGCTACAATCCGTAGTGCTAATGGCACCTTGGCTGTTGTTCTTTGGATTATTCGCCGCCGGGGTTTATCTCAACCTAGTCAGCATCCTGTTTTTGTTGGTCGCTTCAGCTCTGTTGTATATTTTCCTGGGAAATCAACTGCGCGCCGCAGCTAAGGATGCGCCGCTGCAAAAGCCAACTTCAGCAGTCGAGAATGGAACGCAAAGCACTAAGGAAGCAGATCCTGAGTCTGCTCAAACACCAAACAAGCAACCAGAATTACCCCAGATTCCAACCCTACAAGTGGTGTCGATTCCCGATGAAGATCTTAAGACGATTCAAGGAATATTCGGCATCGATACGTTTTTTGCTACCGAAACGATTGCTTATCAGGAAGGGGCAATCTTTAAGGGTAACCTGCGGGGAGAAGCTCAAGCTGTCCATACTAGGTTGTCAGCAGCTTTAGAGGAGCGACTCGGCGATCGCTACCGGCTGTTTTTAGTCGCAAATCCGGATGAAAAGCCCGTCTTTATCGTCTTACCCAGCCGCAACGACCCAAAACCCTCAACCATCCCCCAAAAAGTTCTAGCAATTATACTATTGCTGGCAACGATCGCTACCTGTTTCGAGGCAGCAGGGATATTGATGGGCTTTGATTTCTTTAACAGCTTGAATCGCTATAACGATGCTTTGCCCGTCGCTGGCGGCATTTTAGCGGTTTTAGCTGCCCACGAAATCGGTCACTGGGTGCTAGCATCGCGTCACAATATCCGCCTGAGTTTACCTTACTTCCTTCCTACCTGGCAGATTGGCTCTTTTGGCGCTATCACTCGTTTTGAGTCGCTGCTACCAAACCGCAACGTTCTGTTCGATATAGCCTTTGCTGGACCCGCAGCGGGTGGGATTGTTTCCCTATCTATGCTTGTTATTGGTTTATCGCTTTCCCATCCAGGTAGTTTCTTTCAAGTACCCTCGCAATTTTTCTCCGGCTCGATTTTAGTGGGCAGTTTGGCGCGGGTGGTTTTAGGATCTGCCTTACAACAGCCAATTGTTGACGTTCACCCGCTGACGGTGATTGGTTGGCTGGGATTGGTAATTACGGCGATAAACTTAATGCCAGCGGGACAATTAGACGGAGGTCGAATTGTTCAGGCAATTTACGGACGCCAAATTGCCTCCCGCGCGGGGATAGCGACGTTAATTGTCTTAGCGATCGCCACCCTAGCCAATCCGCTTGCCCTATACTGGGCAATTGTAATTGTGTTCTTACAACGGGATCTGGAACGACCCAGTTTGAACGACATTACAGAACCCGACGACGCCCGCGCCGCCTTGGGTTTGTTGGCGCTATTTTTGATGCTGGTGACCCTAATTCCCTTAAGCCCCGGATTAGCTGGTCGCTTGGGTATTGGCGGCTGATGGTAATTGGTAATTGGTAATTGGTAATTGCAAGAAAAGCTAATTGCTAATTGGTAATTGCAACAAAAGCTAATTGCTAATTGCTAATTGCTAATTGCTAATTGCTTTTTTTTCCATTAGCCATTAGCCATTAGCGATTCTAAAATTGGTTATGCTTCGTCGT
>DNGJ01000033.1 GCA_003486305.1 Cyanobacteria bacterium UBA11371 | reverse complement strand
TTATGGGCAATTCAACGGACATCGTATCAGATCTTGTCCGGTAGCAACGGTTGTGTAACTGCTAATCGCTAATCGCTAATCGCTGCTGGAGGAGGCAATTGACAAGCGAGCAATTAGCCATATGAGATTTTGTTAAGTTGATCTGTAGGAACGGGTTTTAGCAATAACCGCTGTTTTATCCGTTCCAGTTGAGAATCTTGCAGATTTTAGCGACTATATACTCTGGGGTGAAGGGTTTGGTAACCACCCCATTAACGCCCAAATCGAGCAATTGCTTTTGTTCGCTAAAGCCTGCTTTTGCTGTGACTAAAATAGTCGGTATGTGTTTAATGGCACTATTTGCCTGTAAGTGGCGAAATGTGGTAGGGCCATCCATACCGGGCATCATTACATCTAACAGAATAGCATCGGGTTGCTGTGCTTCGGCGATCGCTAACCCTTCCCTACCCGATGCGGCGGTAAAAACTTCCCATCCCGCCACTGCTTCCAGGCAGATTTGCAGGATTTCCCGCACACCAGCTTCGTCGTCAACGATTAAGATTCGTTTGGTCATAACTAGGGGTTAGGGGTTAGGGGTTAGGGGTTAGGGGCAGAGTAAAGTAAAAATTGCTACCCTCCCCCAACAGGCTTTCCACCCAGATTTCGCCGCCGTGTTGCTGCACGATGCTGCGACAAATTGCTAGTCCCAAACCCGTCCCTCCTTGTTTTCGGGAATCGGAGGCATCAACCTGGTGAAACCGCTCGAATATAGTATCAAGTTTTTCTGCCGGAATCCCCCGCCCTCGGTCTTTCACCTCAAACAATACAGCAGGGGCGGGTTTAGTTAAATTGTCTGTTTTAGTTGTCAGCTTATTGGTAAAACCCGCCCCTACAGCGCTTTCCGGCTCCGAAACCGGGGCGGGTTTAGTTAAATTGTCTGTTTTAGTTGTCAGGTTATCGGTAAAACCCGCCCCTACTGCGCTTTTTTGGTTACGATCTCCTTGCAGTTCAACTGTTAACCAGACGGTCGCACCTGCGGGGGAAAATTTTATAGCATTGCTGAGGAGATTTGTCAATACTTGGAGAATGCGATCGCTATCAGCATTTAATACAATCGATTGGGGAGAAACTGATAGATTCACTTTGGCAGAGTTTGCCATTTCCTGCATTGAATTTATAGCTTTTACCATTAAATCGGCAGCATTGCAGGGTTGTTTGGATAAACCCATTTTACCTGATTGCAGGCGTTCTAAATCGAGGATGTCGTTCACGATTCTAACTAAGCGATCGCTATTCTCTTCTGCGATTGCGATCGCGCGGCGACCTTTTTCCGAGTTAGCATCTACTAAACCAGTAGATAGTAGGTTTAAAGCAGCGTGAATTGCCGTGAGAGGGGTACGAAGTTCGTGGCTGACAACGGCGATAAACTCATTTTTAATTTGTTCTATTGCTTGACGTTCGGTGATGTCTTTAAAAGTAATAACTGCACCGACAATCTCGCCTTGTTCTTCAATCGGCGTGCTGACGTACTCCACAGGAAAACTAAAACCATTTTTCCGCCAAAAAACTTCGTTATTGATGTGATGAATTGTGCCATCTTTTAATGACTTATAGATCGGGCATTCTTCTAGAGGATAAGGACTTCCATCTGCTTTTGAATGGTGCAACAAGTTGTGCATTGGTTGACCGATTAGTTCTGACGGTTCGTATCCTAGCATTTTAGCTGCAACTGGATTGATAAAAGTGGTTTTTCCGGCGCTATTTACTCCGTAAATTCCTTCACCTGCTGATTGTAAAATTAAGGATTTTTGATGGTTTAGAATTGCAATTTCCTCTTCGGCTCGTTTGCGCGAGGTAATGTCGCGGATTATTCCTAATAATCCGATGGTGTTGCCCTCAGCATCTTTAACCAGGGTATTAATTGTATCGCCGATAAATTTTTCACCATTTTTTCTAAAATAAACCATCTCATAATTTTTTAAATTGTCTATATTATTTAGAACAGTTGTGAGGGAAATTTTACGATCTTTGCAGATTATTTGGTAGTCTTGATTAATTGCTTCTGTGCTTTCGTAACCGAATAAGGTTGTAAATGCTGGATTGCACCTGATTATCTTTAAATTTAAATCGGTGAAAATTACTGCATCAGGAATCGATTCAAATATAGCTTCAAACTCTCCTTGCTTTATTTCCAATAGTTTGGTAGTCTTCCGATGTTTTTTTATTTCATTTTGCAATTCTAAATTTGTTGACTCAACCAGTGATTTTTGCTGTTTTAGTTGGGCATTTGCTTTAAATATATTGATAAATACTGAAACCTTAGATTTCAGTACTTCTGCTGGAAACGGCTTGATCATATAATCTACCGCTCCCACAGCATAACCTTTAAACATAAACTCTTCGTTTTTGTGGAAGGCTGTGAGGAAAATAATCGGAGTTTGTTGATTTTTCGGGCGCAATCTAATTAATTCTGCGGTTTCAAATCCATCCATTCCCGGCATTTGAACGTCGAGCAAAATGACAGCAAAATCTCGATCGAGAAGGCATTTTAATGCTTCTTCTCCCGAATTAGCTCTGACTAAATTCTGCCCCAAATTCTCCAGTATTGCTTCCAGTGCCAGTAAATTTTCTGGATGATCGTCAACGAGGAGAATATTGACTTTTTCGTCATTGGTCATTGGTCATCAGTTGACAGTTGACAGTTGACAGTTTTAACTCGTTCCCAGGTTGAACCTGGGTTAACTCGTTCCCAGGTTCAACCTGGGAACGAAATCTGGGAGGTTCTACCTCCCTTAGTACAAGATCTAAATGCAAGAAAATCACTGATACAACCATACGCGCAGAAGAGAAAGTAACTGCTGCATGTTTACCGGCTTGGTAATATAGTCGGATGCACCAGCTTCGATGCACTTTTCGCGATCGCCTTGCATGGCTTTAGCCGTGAGGGCGACGATTGGCAAAGAATGGAATTGATTCATCTGGCGAATGGTACGCATTGTTTCGTATCCGTCCATTTCCGGCATCATTACGTCCATGAGGACTATATCGATGTCGGGGGTATTTTGCAACATGAAAATTCCATTTGAGCCATTATCGGCGTAAACAACTTGAATGCGATAGTACTCCAACATGCTGGTGAGGGCGAAAACATTCCGCACGTCGTCATCGACGATCAAAACTTTTTTGCCTGCCAGTTCGGGTATGCTTTGATGGTAGCGATCGAGCATCTGCTGTTTCGCTGCATCGAGATTGGCTTTTGAACGATGTAGGAATAAAGTGGTTTGATCGAGAAGGCGCGCGATCGCTTGGTCATCTTTGATAATAATGCCAGCGATCGCTTGCTTCAGTGCGGTTGTTTCTTGCTGGGTTAACTCCTTATCTGTGTAAACAATTATCGGTAAAAACATCAATCCTTGAGTTTGATGGCTTCTGACTCGCTGCTGAATCTGCTTGATTAATTCCAATCCGTTAATGTCTGGCAAAATCAAATCTAGTACGATGCAATCAAACCGCTGTTTTTCCAGCGCCTCTAGCGCTGCTACACCTTTTCCGACAGCAGTTATAGAAACGTCATCGCCGGAAAGTAAATCAACTATACCATCGCGTTCGATTTGATCTGCTTGCACTACTAGCAGGTTTTTTACCTTTCTTTCGGCAAAAGCTTTCAAGCTAGTTAATACTTGAGATAGTGCTGCCGTAGTCACAGGTTTTTGCAGATAGGAAACTGCCCCTTGTTTAAGGCCGCGTTGGTGTTCTGATTCCATCACCGATAGAATATAAACGGGGATGTGTTGCGTTTTGGCATCGTGTTTTAAACAATCTAGAACTGTCCATCCATTCATCACCGGCAATTGGATATCTAAGAAGATAGCATCCGGTTGAAATTGCGATGTCAAAGCTAATCCGGTTTCTCCTTGCAAAGCAATGATGCCTTTAAAGTCTTTTTCTCGCGCCATCTGCAACAGAACGTGAGCAAAGTTAAAGTCATCCTCTATTATTAGTACCACCCGATCTCCAGGTTGAATTTGACCCCGATCGTCGCTTAAAGCTTGATAATTTGACTCAGGAATATTTTGGGGCGGGGCGATGGGGCTAGGTGCAGGTGGGGGGAGGGGTAGAGTAATTTTATCTGGGATGCGATCGCGCAGCGTGGCGTCAGTCGTATCGCTTTCTTTTTGTACCTGTTTCTTTGCGATCGCATCTACCGTTGGTAAGCGCAGAAGGTTGAGTAAATTTTCTTCTATAATCCCTGATTGAGTTCCCCCCCATTTGGCAACTCCATTTTTCATTTGTGGCAGATAGAGTGTAAACGTACTGCCTTTACCCAGAGTGCTAGCTAGGGTAATTTCCCCGCCTAAAAGTTGGGCAATTTCTCTGCTAATTGACAATCCCAATCCGGTACCGCCATATTTGCGACTGGTAGTGCCATCTGCTTGCTGAAATGCTTCAAAAATGATTTTATGCTTTTCGGGCGGAATGCCAATCCCCGTATCGGTAACTGAGAAAGCTATTACCATCTCAGCGCGATTCAAGCTATTTATGTCAGGATTCCATCCAGAAACAGCGGGTTCAATCCGCAAACTTATCTCTCCTCTTTCGGTAAATTTAAACGCATTGGAAAGCAGATTTTTCAGCACTTGTTGTAAGCGTTTTGCGTCTGTATATATCGCTCTAGGCAAGGATGGATCCAATTCGACTTTAAAATTCAGTTTTTTATCTTGGGCGACAGAACAAAATGTGCGTTCTAGATATTCTTTTAGTTCGCTAAACAGCATTTGGTCGATTTCAATCGCAATCGTTCCCGATTCGATTTTTGCCAAATCTAAAATGTCGTTAATCAGCGCCAAAAGGTCGTTACCGGCTGAATAAATTGTTTGGGTGTATTCGACTTGCTTGCTAGTCAGATTGCCATCATTATTTTGCGACAGCAGTCCAGCTAACAGCAGCAGACTGTTAAGGGGTGTCCGCAATTCGTGGGACATGTTGGCGAGGAATTGGGATTTATATTTTGAAGTCAATGCCAATTGTTCGGCTTTTTCTTCCAAAGACATCCTTGCTTGGTTAATTTCGCTGTTTTTCAGTTCGACTTCTTCGTTTTGCAGCGATAATAATCTGGCTTTCTCTTTCAGTTCTTCGTTTGTCTGTTGCAGTTGTTCTTGTTGTTTCTTTAGCAGTTCTTCGGATGTTTGCAGCGATTTTGCTTGTTGTTCTAATCGCTGGTTGGTTTCCCGCAATTCGTTTTGCTGAGTTTGCAACTCTTCTGCCAAAGATTGGGATTGTTTGAGCAATTCTTCGGTACGCATCGAAGCGGCAATCGTATTCAAAACGATCGCAATGCTTTCGGTTAGCTGATCGAAAAAAGTCAGGTGAATCTCGTTAAAGCGGCGGAAAGATGCTAATTCGATCACCGCCGTCACTTGCCCTTCAAACAAAACTGGTAATTCCACCACATTCAGCGGCGGTGCTTCTCCTAAACCAGAACTAATTTTAATATAATCGCTAGGCACTTCTGTAATCAGAATCCGCTGTTTTTCAATTGCAGCTTGCCCTACCAATCCTTCACCCAAGTGGAAGCGATTCGAGATATGCTTGCGTTCGCGGTAAGCGTAGGTGCTGATTAATTTGAGATACGATTGATGGTCGCCAGTTTCCATTAAATAGAATACGCCGTGCGATGCTCCTACGAGGGGTGCTAATTCCGAGAGAATCAGTTTGGAAACTGTTTCTAAATCGCGCTGTCCTTGCAACATGCGGGTAAATTTGGCGAGGTTGGTTTTTAACCAATCTTGTTCGGTATTCTTCTGGGTTGTTTCGCGCAGATTGGCGATCATTTGGTTGATATTATCTTTGAGGATGGCGACTTCGCCTTGCGCTTCGACTGAAATCGAACGAGTCAGATCGCCTTTGGTAACTGCGGTAGCGACTTCTGCGATCGCGCGTACCTGTGTTGTCAAATTCGCCGCCAATTCGTTGACGTTATCTGTCAGCGCGCGCCAAGTTCCCGCCGCGCCAGGAACTTTCGCTTGCCCGCCTAATTTCCCTTCAATTCCTACTTCCCGCGCTACGGTAGTAACCTGATCCGCAAACGTCGCCAACGTGTCGATCATTTCGTTAATCGTATCTGCCAAAGTTTCAATTTCGCCTTTGGCGTCTAACATCAATTTCCGCTTTAAATCACCATTCGCCACTGCGGTTACAATCTTGGCAATGCCTCGCACTTGGGCAGTTAAATTACTTGCCATTGAATTGACATTATCCGTCAAATCTTTCCAAGTTCCGGCAACTCCCATTACCTGCGCTTGCCCGCCTAATTTTCCTTCCGTACCCACTTCCCGCGCGACTCTAGTTACTTCTGAAGCAAAGGAAGAAAGCTGATCCACCATCACGTTAATGGTATTCTTCAGATCCAGAATTTCTCCCTTCACATCCACGGTAATTTTCTTAGAAAGATCGCCATTTGCCACCGCCTTCGTTACTTCGGCAATGTTTCTTACTTGGGCAGTCAAATTCCCTGCCATTAGATTAACGTTATCGGTCAAATCTTTCCAAGTTCCCGCGACGCCCCGCACGTAAGCTTGCACGCCGAGTTTGCCTTCCGTACCTACCTCGCGCGCGACTCTTGTTACTTCCGAAGCAAAGGAATTTAACTGATCCACCATCGTGTTAACGGTGTTCTTCAGTTCGAGAATTTCCCCTTTTACATCAACGGTAACTTTCTTAGATAAATCGCCATTTGCTACTGCCGTCGTTACTTCGGCGATGTTTCGTACTTGGGCAGTTAAACTCGATGCCATTGAGTTTACCGAATCGGTGAGATCTTTCCAAGTTCCTGCCACTCCTTTAACTTCTGCTTGGACTCCCAACTTGCCTTCTGTACCCACTTCCCGCGCGACTCTTGTTACTTCAGAAGCAAAGGAATTCAACTGATCCACCATCACGTTGACGGTGTTTTTCAGTTCTAAAATTTCCCCCTTGACATCAACGGGAATTTTCTTAGACAGATCGCAATTTGCTACCGCCGTCGTTACTGCGGCGATGTTTCTTACTTGG
>DNGJ01000027.1 GCA_003486305.1 Cyanobacteria bacterium UBA11371 | reverse complement strand
AGGGAAGTGTAGGAGTACGTCACTATAAGCAGGGGTTAAATTAAGCGGATTGTTCGGGTTCGGGGGCTAATTTTTGACCGATTTGGGGTTCGGTTCCGGCGAGAAGGCGGGCGATGTTGGTGCGATGACGCCAGATGACGTAAAGACCAGCAGCGATCGCAAACAATTGATAAGGCAGGGGTTGATGGAGGAGAATCATCAGCAGAGAGACAGCGATCGCGGCTGCAATCGAACTGAGGGAGACGATGCGGGAAATTGCCAGGAAGACGGCGAAAACACCAAAGGTTCCCAAGCCGACTTGCCAACTCATCGCTAGTAAAATGCCCAAACTGGTGGCTACAGATTTTCCGCCTTTAAAATTGAGCCAAATAGGCCAACTATGACCGAATACTGCCGCTAAACCTGCACTAGCGACTAACCAAGGTAAAGATAACACCCCGTCCTGGGCAAAAGAGAAAGCCAAGTGAGCCAGAGCGATCGCCGCAGCACCTTTAGCCGCATCTACCAATAAAACCACAATTGCTGGGCCTTTTCCCAAAGTTCTCAGCACGTTCGTGGCGCCAATAGAACCAGATCCTTGCTCGCGGATATCAATACCTTTAAGGATGCGCGCGGCTAAATAGCCTGTGGGAAAAGAACCTAGTAGATAGGCAAAGAGCAACAGCAGAAGGTAAACCAGCCAACCAGACAGGATCATAATAATTGCAGATTGCAGATTTTAGATTTCAGATTGATAAGAATTTTACTGCTTTTTGACGGCGAAATTATCTTTTAGGGGTAATGGGTAATGGGTAATGGGTAATGGGTAATTGTCAAGACGGCAAAAGCCTGTTGTTCCAATTACCAATTATATGATGTCCGTTGAATTGCCGATAATAAAAAAACCGCACAAAGTAGTTGCGTAGGGACACGGCATCAGATATATCTCGGACAAACAATGGACGTTAATCTTGCCGTGTCCCGGCTGCTAATTATGGGTAATCGACCGGAGATGATATCAGTTCTAATGGTAATCGGTAATGGGTAATGGGTAATTGTCAATCTTTTGGGGCGGGTTTAATGAAATATTTCGTGGTTTCACAGAATGGTTGGTAAAACCCGCCCCAAAAGTCAATGAATCCAATTACCCATTACCCATTACTTATTACTAATTATACCAAATCCGCTTTGATCGCCCATTTTATGCCAAACGACTAAAGTCGCGGCTACACAAACAAAGCCCGCCTTCGCGGGCTATAAAATAAAGGGGGTTTATAACCCGGATTTGGTATAATGGGTAATTGTCAATCTTAATATCTTGTGGTTTCACAGAATGGTTGGTAAAACCCGCCCCAAAAGTCAATGAATCCAATTACCAATTACCCATTAGCGTTGAAAAAAAAATTGCAGATTTCAGATCTAATTTTTCAATCTAAAATCTGCAATCTGCAATCTACAATTCTTCAATTAATACCGATCGTAGGAAGAGCTGGGTGCTTGGGGGTCGCGAGCAAAAGCCAGCCACAAGGGGAATTGCAGCACGGAAAGACTAATTTGGTCTTCGGTTTCGTCAACGATAACTAGGGGCATATAGCCATCTTTGAGCAACCTGTCTGCTTTGACTGCGAGGGGTTCTGGCGCTTCAAACAAAACCACGCCGCGATCTGGGCTAAAATCGGCGCGAGCAAGTCCGAGACAATCTTGCAGACCTCGCCGCCATTCGCCCAAGCGTTCTGGGGAGTTTACCAGAATTAGGGGACGGAGGTCGTCATCGTAGAGCGATCGCAACACTGAAATAATCGACGAAGCCACCAGAATATTTTGCAGGCGACTGCCCATCGACCGCAACGCCCCCTTACCTCCCTGAGTGAAAAACCAGTAAGCAGCGCGTTCGGCGTGTATCGGTTCAAACGTGCGGCGCAACTGCCAAGGTGGGCCATAATAATCGGGACGGGTGCGATATTGGTCTAACAGCTTTTGAATTTGGTTCGCTTGTTCCTGAAAACCCTGAGCAGCAAAAGCAGGAGTAAGAGCTTCACTTGAAGCCATTGCTTCTTTAATTACCACAGTTTCTGATGGTATTTGTTGGGGAACTAAATCGAGTTGTTCGGCTGCGGCTGCTAAATCCTGTAAACTACCTACCAAATAATCTTTAAAACCCTGGACGCGAATCGCCAAATCTTGAGAGACTCCGGCAAAAGTTGTTTTCATTTCATTGCGGATGCGATCTTGGCGTCGCTCTAATTGTTCTACCGCAATTTGCAGCGTTTGCTTGCGTTGCTCTAATTGGGTTAAAGATTCTTGCACCATGCGTCCCAAAGCGGCTTGGGAAGAGCTAATTTGATCTAAAAGCGTCTTTTTAGTAGCTTGTAGCGCGGCGATTTCCTGTCGTAGTTCTTGCTCAATGCGCTGTAAATCGGCTACCCTTTGCGACAAGCTTGAGCCTGGAGCGCTGGCGATATCAGATCCTTCGACAGATAGTTTTGGTTCTGGATTTAGCGGTTGTGCTGGGATTTGAGAGTCGTCTGAATTCATCTAACAATTAAAAATTAACAACCAATAGTTATAACAGCAGGAGCGGATTAAACGAACGTACTTATTTAGTTTAACCCGCGCCTACCGCGATCGTAGTGTATCGGACAATTTACCCGACACGCCTAAATCTTGGGACAGCGTTGTTCCAGGCAGGCTTGCAGCATTTTAGGATCGAAGACAATGGGCAGAAAGTGGATGCTGTTGACTTCTTTAAAGTAAAACAAGATGGGGACACTAGGCCAGAAAATGCGCCAGTTTTGCCATTCTTGGTAGGGAAAGCGCCGGATTAATCGCTCGGAACGGTAGACATCCAAGGAGCTGTCGGTAAATATCAGGCGGATCGTAGCTGTTTGGAACAACAGGAATAGTCCGAACAGAGCGATCGCTAGGCTCACCCACACTTGTACCAGCAGCAGCGGTATCGCCGCAAGTACTAAGACGATGGGTATCGTGTAACTCTTAGTTAATTCTACAGTTTGTCCTGCTTGTGGATAAGTCGTTGTAGTCACTGTTGTTTATTCCCCGATCCTTACGCACCGATTATATTGTCACCTATCCGGCGCGCTTGTTGCTTCTTTGGAGGGAGAAATAAGGCTATAATTATTGCCTGCGGGCTAATGATACAGCGTACCATTGGGAAAAATCTTGACAATGCAATTAACTTACCCGTCGGTGGATGCCGAAATTTGTGATTCAAGTGTAAATTAAGTAACGGGTCATCAAAAAATAATTTCACCAATTAGCAAGCGAGCAATTAGCAATTAGCAATGAACGCACTAGAAGCATACGACCTCAGAAAGAGTTACCGCCGAGGGAAACAAATTGTGTCAGCGGTGCGGGGTGTTTCTTTAAACATCGCGCCTGGGGAAGTTTTGGCTTTCCTTGGTCCCAACGGTGCGGGTAAAACGACGACGATTAAAATGATGGCGGGATTGATTAAACCAGATGCAGGGATGGTCAGAATTGCCGGAAGCGATCCGCACCGTAACCCGGAAGCACTGCAAAAGATGGGCGCAGTTTTAGAAGGGAACCGCAATGTTTATTGGCGTTTAACACCCGAAGAAAATTTGGAATATTTTGGCGTGTTGAAAGGACTGACAGCCAAACAAGCACGCCAGCGGGGAGCGATACTTTTAGAGCGGTTTGGTTTAGAAACTAAACGCAAAGCTCAGGTGCAGAATCTATCGCGGGGGATGCAACAGAAGCTAGCGATCGCAGTCGCTTTAGTCCATCAACCCCAATTACTTTTGCTAGACGAACCTACGTTAGGACTCGATGTAGAAGCGACGGAAAATGTCAAAGTTTTGGTAAGAGAAATAGCATCCGTTGGTTGCGCGATTTTGCTGACAACGCACCAATTAAATATTGCCGAATTACTTTCAGACCGAGTGGCGATTATCCAAAAAGGCGAAATTGTCGCCGAATCAACAACCCGCGACTTAATTCGCCAATTTTCCGGTAATTCCTACAAAATCGAGACGGAAGTTTTACTCGACCCCGAACGCATGGCAGAATTAGAAACAATTGGTGCTGAGGTAAAAGATAGAAAAACTATCTACATCGACGAGCAAGAATTGCTTTACAAAGTCCTAGAAATTATCAAACCCATCCCCCTGCGTCGCGTCGAAAAAGATGAGGCAGACTTGACGCAAATCTTTTTAAAGCTAGTGCGAGAAAGTCATAATGGGTAATGGGTAATGGGTAATGGGTAATGGGTGATATAATGAAAGCAATGTATACGGGCGGGGCGGGTTTAACGAAATATCTCGTAGTTCCACTAAATAGTTGGTAAAACCCGCCCCTACAAGAGCAAAAATTATACACAACCAAAGTTACCTGATAATATATCATTACGAATTAGCAATTAGCAATTAGCAATTAGCAATTACCATATGTTTGAATTATTTCTAGCTGAATTGAGACGCGCTTGGATTCAATTTCGGCGCTATCCGTTTGAATCGATTGGTGGAATTATCATCACGACGACTTTTTTTTATGGCCTTTTTTTGAGCGCTAAATATATTGCGGGGCCATCTTTACAGTTTGGCGATCGCTTAGATTCCATCGTCATCGGTTATGTTTTGTGGACGTTGATGATTTTCATCTTGGCTGATATTTCTGGCGAATTGCAACAAGAAGCATCGACGGGGACTTTAGAACAGATATTTTTATCGAGTTTCGGTGCAACAAAAGTCTTCTTGATGCGGACGTTGGCTAATTTATCGTTTCAGATAATTCTCACTTTTGGCATTTTATTAATCATTATGGGACTGACTGGAAGTCGGCTTTATTTTCCGCCAGAGTTGCTTTTCCCCCTAGTGACGGTTGTCCTGGGTGCTTATGGAATTGCTTTTACAATGGGGTCGATTGCTTTATTATTCAAGCGCATCCAGCGACTGTTGGGAATTCTTCAGTTTTTACTGTTGTTTTTGATTGCAACTCCGGTGGAAACTTGGACGGGACCTTTAAAAGTTTTGGGTGAATTATTGCCGATAACTCCTGGTGCGGGATTGTTGCGCGCTTTGATGGCGCGGGGTGAAAGTTTGGATGTAACTAAATTAGGAATTGCTTTTGTTAATGGGGTAGTTTATTTTGTCATTGGTTTGGTGGTTTTTCGGTTTGCGGAAAGGGAGGCGAAACGGCGGGGAATATTGGGTGGATATTAAGTTCAGTGTGCAGAAAGTGTTCAGAAAGTGTCTAGAAGCCCAGAAGCCCAGAAGCCCAGAAATAAATTTCTGGCTTAAAGCTAAAACCCGTTAAAACGGGTTATATCATGTCCGGGAGCAAAGGTAGTGCAAGTGTTTTTGAGAGGTGTAGGGGCGGGTTTTACGAGAGATATTTGATCGCAACGCCAAGGATAAATAAACCCGCCCCGGTTGACGCTACATTTCAAGGGAACGAGTAATATCCCAAGGTAATTCGTACCTGCTGAATATATGCACAATCTGACAACAATACTTTACCGGATCGAGTTGCTGAATGCGTCGGAGATTTTCGTATCGATTCATGATGATGTATGCGATCGCTAATTATATTATGTCCGGTGGCATCAACAGCGTCAGCCGGGGCGGGTTTATAGAGATCTATCATGGTTCCCTTAATTGTTGGTAAAACCCGCCCCTACAAGCTCAAAAATTAAACACAACCTTTGCTACCGAACATAATATTATTTACTAGCACAGAATGCTGCATAATCTGCTTCTACTTGGTCAGCATAGCGCTGGGCATAGTCTAAAATCTCTTTTTTCCAATCGAAAGGGGGTGTGCTAGCAAAGGCGATTAAATCGTCAGCGATCGCAGATCCCTGTCTCCCCCCGCTGCGTAACTGATCCCAAGCTGTCACCTTCGCCATTGTTTTCAGCACCTTCTCCAAGCGCTTTAATTTCCCATTCCACTCAACTAGATTTATCTTATCTTGAATTGGCTGCAATTCTCGCATCACATAGTATTTATCTTCCAGCAATACTGCTGTTAACAAAGCTGCTGGCGTTCCTTGCATTCGCTGTTCAATTGTGACGATTCTGTGCGCTTCGCTTTCCCACTTTGGTTGAGGTATTGCATAAGGTTCTAAAGACGATGAACGGGATTGTTTGATATCTAAAATATAGTTATTGTCTGGAGAGCCTTTCCCTTCGATTAAAACGGCATAACGCGGGATTCCCAAGCTACCCGTGCCAGCAATTCGCAGCGCTACATCTAGTACGTAGAAAAACTCTAATTTTCCTTGTTTAGCTGCCCATTCATCTAATAAAATGAATATTTTTTCCCGCTGTTCGTCGGGACACTTGCGGAAGCGATTCCCCTGGGGGGACGCTACGCGAACGCCATTAGTAATAAACCGCCGCTTCCCCCCTTTTACTTGCGTGCGTTTATCTAAGAAATCTTTCCGATTTCTTTTTTCTAAACTTTCAAAATGTTCTTTAACCATCCCCTTAGAAGTTTCTTCCTGCACGGTGCGCGCTTGACCTTTTGCCAAGGTTTTGGCGTAAGTATCCAAGAATTCATTGCACAAACACAACGCTTGTTTTTCTTCTAACTTTAAAGTATGGGAAGCTACGATAATGCTAGTGACAAGTCGAGTCACATCCCAAGTACAAGGGGCGAGGACTCCTTCATCAAAATCGTTGATATCAAAGTAAACCAATCGGTTATCACCTTTGTAAGTGCCAAAGTTTTCTAGGTGCAAGTCGCCGCAATTCCAAACGGGCGGCGCTTGATTTAGCGGTGAATCTTGAGGCCAATCTTGGTAAAATAAATGGCAAGTACCGCGAAAGAAGGTAAAAACATCAGCGCGCATTCTCTCGTATTTTAGTTTAACGAGTTCTGCATCGCGGTTCTGGTTGAATTGATAGATTCTTTCGACGACGTTGCTTGCCATGTTTTTGATTTACTACTGAAAAGGAGATTATTAATATAGCAGATATGGGGGATGCGATCCGATATCCTTAATACATTTATTCTACAAGCCTGCGTAGGCAGGCTTTGTTTGTGTAGCCGCGACTTCAGTCGTTAGGCAGGGTGGGTGGTAATGAATGGGGATTGGGTATGATTTGTGAGTTTTAGCGATCGCAAAATAGTCAGTAATTACGCAAAGAAACCGGGTTTCTATGAAAAATCGTTTATGGAAACTAGAGATCGCAGCAAGAAACCCGGTTTCTAGGCTTAAGTAAAATGCCGCCTAAATCGCGCGTCAAAATGATGTTTTTTCTGCTGATTGCAACTGCGACAGAGGGTTTGTAAGTTGCTGATGTCATTGCTACCCCCACGGGCAAGCGCGATAATATGATCGACAGTGAGTTCTGTTTCTTGCTGTGTTTTGCCGCAACTTTTGCACTGGTAATTGTCACGGTTAAATACATATTTCCTCACTTCTGGAGGAATGAGGATTCGAGGTGTTTTACTCATTGGTTTTATGGTTGTTTTGGTTGATTAGCTGACGTAGATCGTCTAATGGTGATTCTGGTTCGCTGATTTCTGGCTGTTCGTTTGGGGGTGTTTCTTCGATTTCAGGTTCATCAGGGCAAAATTCTAAAATAATGTTTATTATAACTTTACCTTTTTGCCAGCCTTTAGCACCTGGCCTAAGAATTTCACAATCTAATCCATCGTAAAACCACTTATCTCCAATATCCCTTGGATAACTTGAGAGACTGCTAATTATACCCTGGGAAAATGGTCGTATTGCAGCCCATATAAATTCATTTACTCTAAATGTATGATGCGACAAGCCAAATCGATAATTCGGTGGAATTGTAACGACTGCATTGTCTTCCAGTGGCTTAAATTGCTCATCCATGTTCGTTATTAAATATTATTGTCTAAAAATATTATCATTTAAAACGATGATTTTGCCAAGCTGCGATTGCCAATAGCCTAACGAATGGAATTCGCGGCTACACAAACAAAGTCCGCCTGCGCGGACTAATAATATTTTCAACTCGCCTGCGCGGGTTTTGTCTGTATAGCTGCGATTTCCAATTGCCAAGGTTATACCTGTGAATCAGAAGCAGCATCGGCTTCTAAATCACAAGTAATTACAGGCAATTGCCGTTCATACAATTGCATCGCTTCCAAACAACTATTAATCCCTGCAACCGCTTTATTATAAACAGCAATCTTTTGCTCAACCTCACTCAACAACCTGCGATTGCGAGCAATCTTTTCCTCTGCTTCCTTTTCCAATGTTTGCTCTAAATAAGCACGCGCTTGATTGTATTGCTGCAAAATCTCATCCGCCTGTTTTTCCGCCATCGGTAATAACTCAGTATTAATCGTTTGATTAATCGTTTGGCGGAAAGTCCTTTTAATAGTTGCAGAGACTTTTGGCTCAAAATCTAACTTCAATAATTGCCTGATTGCTGGTTCAGCTTCTACCATGCTTTCACAGTCGTAACCTTGGGATGTTTGTTGCAATGTTTGGCGAAATTGATAGATCGAAAACGTGCCTTCATCGTAGAAACGGGGACTTTCTCTGACGTAGCGAAGCGCTAACGCGCCGCTTCGCTAACGCATTCCACCCGCGCCTGATTCACCAACGCCTCGCTTACCCGTTTTTCTAATAACTTCAACTCGCCTTCAATCCCCCCATCGTTACCTAATAATCGATACAAATGGCGGTAGTATTCCGACTTGCGAATTCGGTGGATTAAGTATTGGAAAAAGTTCGCCGCTAACTCTTGCGAAGACTCGACTAAAATATCTTCCAATTGATTCGCTAAAGAATAAAGTGCTTCCACCAAAACTGCTAGTAAAGGCGCAGTTGCATTGCGGGGATGACTCTGGGTGGCGCGTTGATAAGCGGCGCGGACAGAAAAATTATCTAACAATTCATCCAAGCGGCGAATCATCCTTGATTGCAGCATTTGAAAATCTGTTTCAAACGCTTGACAACCATTCGTGACTACCATGTTTACTTCTTCCGCCATGTGTTGGCGAAATTCTTTTCCGACTTGCTGTAACTCCTGATTCAACCTTCCCAATTCCTGCGCTTTCATCGCTTCAATTTCGCGGGGTTGACTATCCAAATCCCGCTGGAGGGAAAGATAATGTTTCTGCAAGCTGATGCATAAAGGTTCCAAATCATCCGCCAAAGTCGCAAACAGTTGGGGACGCTTTTCTTGCGTCAGATAGCGGGTAATTCCATCGCGAAATTCTTCAATCCCGCTATCGTTAATCAGTTGTTTAATTAGCGGGGTGCCCCATTCGGAGAGAATGCGGACATAGTTTTCATTGGGTGTCTCGAAACCGTTAATCGAAATCCGAAAATTGCTGGGAAGTTTGCGGGAAGTGCCGCAATAGTTATTAAAAGCATAGACGAATTGGGGAGTTTCTTCTTCTCCGTCTAAACCTTTGACGCTGGATGCGAAAATGGTATCCAAACCAAAGCGCTTGTGTCTTGTTGTCCCTTTAATCTGACTCCCATAAAACCCCAACAATCCGCTGGTTTTATAAACCCTCGG
>DNGJ01000141.1:16172-42584 GCA_003486305.1 Cyanobacteria bacterium UBA11371 | reverse complement strand
GCCGATGCTGCTAGAAAAGCAGGGGCAAAAATAGAAACCGGATGGGGTGTCAGTCAGATTATCGTCGAGCAAAATATCGCCAAAGGAGTTGTTTTAAAATCCAAAAGGGAAATTAGGGCGAAAGCGATTGTTGCAAACGCCGATCCGTTTCGGATGCGCGAATTAGTCGGAATGGAAAATTTTCCATCAGACTACAATACCCGCCTAGATAGTTATAAAAAAGATGGCTCGACTTTTAAGGTTAATTTATGTTTAAAAAACTTGCCAAAATTCACCTGTTTGCCAGAAGATTTGGGGCAGTACGGGACGACGATTCACTTGCTACCAGATGAAGGCGAGGTAATGTCTGCAATTCGCACTGGTTTTGCAGATGTCCAGGCGGGAAGGTTACCAGAATTTCCGGCAATTGAGTGGTATATTCACACTTTGGTCGATCCGTCTTTACAAGATGCAGAAGGGCATCATAATTCAGCTTTATTTGTGCAATGGGTTCCCTACGAGTTGGCGGGAACGAGTTGGGAGGTGGAAGAAGAAAGGTATATTAGGCATTTATTGGGAATATGCGATCGCTTCGCCCCCAACACCTCACAAATCGTCCAAGAAGTCTTCGCCTTACATCCGCAAAAATTAGAGCAACACTTCGGTTTAACGCGGGGACATATCCACCACGTGGATAACTCTTTTGGATTTGCCGATAGATTGCCTTATACTACCCCAATTCAAGGACTTTATTCGGCGAGTGCCGGGTGTCATCCAGCAGGTTCAGTTATTGGTGCTGCGGGGCATAATGCGGCGATGCAGGTAATTAAAGATATGGGGTGTGAATACTGGTAATAGGTAATGGGTAATGGGTAATTGGTAATTGTATTGCATCCACCAGCCAATGAATCCAATTACCAATTACCTATTAGCAATGACCACCGCCAAAGCTTATAACTAGCAACTTGAGTTAATATGAACTATGATAAAACTTAGGGACTACGATGAAACTTCTACGATAACTAGCGCTCAAGCTGAAGCTGCGATCGCATATGCACGGGTATTTGTTGAACAAGCAGAAAATTTTCTGACTTGAAAACAAAGATCGGATAGTTAGCGGCGTGGAAATGGTAGGGAGATTCCTAGCATAATTCCTAATGCGATCGCCACTGGCAATTGTTGCGGCGACACCATAAAAAGTGCGGCAATTCCTACCAGCGATCCGCAGAAAAATCCCCACCCAATGCGCCTTTGTATCAGGCTTTTTTGTAGCGCGGGTTTTTCTTCTATGGCTTTTAAAGTAAGATCGGCGCTATCCAGTTCTCGGATAATTCCCAAGATGTCTTTACCCGTCTCGCGTTCAAGGCGCGAAATTGCTTCTCGATCCGCTTTAATGGGAGACACCGATAGTCTAAGCAAAGCGTCTTTTAGCGGACGAACTTCCCCCTTAGCCGATTTCGTGGCAGGATTGAGGGGAGTGGTTTGATTCACAATTGAGTCGTTGTCATTCATTGCTCGTTCCGATGCTTTTCCATTACAGGATATTTTTAATCATAAAAAGGACGCTGGTAATGGGTAATAAGCTTGGGTGTTGCTAATTGCAAGCTTGCTAATTGTTAATATACCATTCTTTCTGATTTAGCCATTAGCCATTAGCCATTAGCCCCAGGTCTTTCGATAACTAGCAATTTGCGTTATTACCAATTACCAGGAACAGTTAAGTTTCCCTATCTTGCGGAATAGGAAAATATCTGAGGATTATTAATCAGGATTCTATCATTTTCGTGACAGCGGTGCAGATAAATTTTGGCAACGCTATCTTTGGGGTTTTGACGCAGACAATCAGCGAATAGTTTTCCGGCTTCTCTAAAGTTGTTTAACTTATATTGATACAAGGCTGCTATAAATATATGGGAAGTGGCTAACTTACCTTCTTTAACCTCTGGTGGATCGGCTTCAAAAACTTCATAAACCATGACTAATTTTGATTTTCCCTTGACTTTGACTCGCTCGATGGGGCGAATCGCATAGATAGGTTCGTTCAACTCGAGAAAAGTCTTCTCAGTAATTAACATTGACACGCCATAAAGTTTGGTCAAACCTTCAACTCGCGAGGCTAAATTTACCGCATCGCTAATTACCGTACCATCCATGCGATTTTTTCCGCCAACGGTTCCTAGCATCAAAGAACCTGTATTGATACCGATGCCAATTTGGATGGGAATCAAGCCAAAATTAGCGCGATATTGGTTATATTCGGCGAGACTTTGTAGCATGGCAATTCCAGCTTTAACGGCATCATCTGCGCCGCCGCTAAACAGTGCCATAATTCCGTCACCCATATATTTATCGATAAAGCCATTATGTTCTGCGATCGCGGGTTCCATGCGTTCCAGATAAGCATTGATAAATTCAAAAGTTTCCTGGGGAGTCATGGCTTCGGAAAGCGCAGTGAAATCCCGAATATCGGAAAATAACACCGACATTTCCTGTTGCACTTGATCGCCTAATTGAACATCAACCAGACTCTGATGTCCTAACAGGGAAAGAAATTGATTTGGCACAAAGCGCGTCGCGGCTTTAATTAAGTTTAATTCAGCATCTAGAGCCACTTCCAAATTGCCATTGAGTTCGCATAGTTCTTGAATCAACTTGTGCCGTTCTGCTTCGGCTTGTTTGCGTTCGGTGATGTCGGTAAAAGCCGCGATCGCATAAGCAATCTTACCTTGATCGTCATAAATTGGCCTGCCCCAAACTTCTATGGGAATCCTGATATTTGTGCGGCGAATTTCCATATCATCCACGCGGACACTTTCCCCTTGCAACGCCTGCAAAATCGGGTCGCGATCTTGGGGATAGATGCAATTTTTACCCGCAAGATAGGTGCGATAAACCCTTGGCAATTGCTCGGCTTTTGCGTTAGCAACTATGCCTTGACCAAATAATTGCTGGGCGCGAGAATTCACATAGAAAGGTTTACCTCTCCCGTCAACGACAAACACACCCACCGGAATTGCTTCTAGAAATTGCTTCAGTCGGATCTCACTCGCAGATAAAGCATCATTTAAGCTTTTCATTTCAGCATTTTGCGATTCTAAGGCTGTAAAAAATGCTTGCAATTGCTCAGCCATTTTGTTGAACGAAGCAGCTAGCTGTCCCACTTCATCTGACCTTTCAATTTTGACTGTTTTATCCCAGTCCCCCGTTGCCAATCCTTTAGCGGATTCGTTTAAGTATAAAAGCGGTCGCACAACCCACCGAGTGGTAAAAACACCACCAATTACAGCTAATATTAAAGCAGCCAAACACAACAAAATTGTCGTGCGAGTGTGGGCATTTATTTGTTCCATAAAATCCGCTTCTGGAACCACCACGACAACGATCAAATTCAACCCCAAAACATCTTGGTAAGGTAGCAACTGTAGAAACTGGCGCTTTCCATTAATTTTAAACTCTAGCTGCTGGTTGCTGTTAATTTGGTTCAAGTTATTAAAGCGCGTTTTTAAATATTTAGCAGCGCTTTTAACCAAGAAATCTTTGCTTTCAGTTGCCTGAATTATTTTGGTATTTAATTGTTGCTCAACGCTGGAAGCAGCTACCAACTGACCATCGGGTCGGATAATAAATGCTCGTCCCGTGCGACCGATTTTGAGGCTGTGCAAAAATTTACCGATTTGTTCCAGCGCTAGATCGGCAGTTAGGACACCGCGTAACTTACCATTTTGATCGTAAACGGGACTGGCTATACCAATTTTAAGACTGTTGTAGGCAATATATTTGTAAATCGGATACCAAACTTCTTGACCTGCTTTTACAGCTTTTTGATACCAAATTTGCTGGCGCGGATCGAATTGCTGTCCCGATTTCAGCAATTTGGTACGATTCCCCTGAATATCTACCGCGTAAGTATTTAAAGCATTATTAGTAGATTGATTCGCTAAAATTAGCTGCAATCTTCCATCGTCTAAACTCCGAGTTGCAGCAATATATTCTCCTTGCCGATTGCTGTAAGAAATAAAATTTATATGTTCAAAAAATTGGATCTGCTGCCAAAAATAGCGTCCCATCACCTGGGGGTCATCTGGATTCAACAGACCCTGACTGATAGCAGCTTCATTTGTTTTAACGATCAGATCGGGTGTGGCTAAATATGTGTCAAGGCGATCCTTAATCCGGTCTGTAATTTCCATTTGCAACTGGATGGCGACATTATCAACTGCTTGTTGTCCGTTACGGAATGACAGCCATCCAGTTAACCCCACCGCTCCCACAATTTGCAGGACAAATGGCACTGTGAGAACTGTTTTCAAAGGCAAATTGCTTGCAGTCTTTGCAACGAATTGATAAGCGGTTTTTATTAACATGGATGCGTTTTTACCGTGTCAATTTGTGATTATTTTACGTTTGTTAAAGAGAATTCACTGCACCCATTCAAACAAAACCGGAAAGATTTGTGACTCCTGAATTGGTAAAAATTTATTGTGAATAAAAAATATCACCCGGCAGGCGATCGCGTAGCGTGCCCTTGGCATATCGCTTAAAAAATCCCTATCCGGCTGATCGACTGGCTGTTTTTTCTTTGATCACAAGTAATATCAGTAATTTTACTCACGTACAACCGTGATTTTACTGAAAACAGTTATTATTTAATAGTTGCACCGATTAGTTGGTCTAATATCAAAGCGAACTCGGATGGACTTGGAGTTCGATCTAATACCATTTTCCTCTGAAAGTGCTACGCAGAAGCAACTTTACCCAAATCACCTTTGTTTCTATTGATTAATCGTCGCTTTAGAACTAAAGATCTATGTAGACGCAAATCACCTTTGTTTCTATTGATTAATCGTCGCTTTAGAACTAAAGATCTATGTAGAAACCCGGTTTCTAAGATCTTCGTGTAAAATAAGCAACTCTCTTTGACATCTATCCAGGGTACGATCCGGCCTATAGTCGCGACGGTAGTGGGAAAATTAATGGAACGGTTGATTTCAGTTTTGGGATTAATATCTTTCATAGGCGTTGCTTATGGTTTTTCGGTCAATCGAAAAGCGGTGCGCTGGCGACCCGTGCTGTGGGGAATTGCCTTGCAGATTGCTTTCGCACTTCTGATTTTAAGAACAACCTTTGGATACGCCATCTTTAAGTTTCTCGGCGATGTGGTAAGTCAGTTTCTCAACTTTTCCGACGCGGGAGCAAAGTTTGTTTTTGGGGATAATTTTCAAGAACATCTTCTCGCGTTTAAAGTTCTGCCTACTATTATCTTTTTCTCTTCTTTTATTACCATCCTTTACCACTACGGAATTTTACAGCGAGTGGTGGAGTGGGTGGCGTGGTTGATGATGAAAACGATGAAAACATCGGGGGCAGAATCGCTTTCTTGTGCGGCTAATATTTTTGTCGGACAAACCGAAGCGCCGCTGCTAATTAAACCCTATGTTCCAACGATGACGCAATCCGAATTACACGCAGTCATGACGGGAGGATTTGCCACAATTGCCGGTGGAGTGATGGCGGCTTATATTTCTTTTGGCATATCGCCAACGCACTTAATTGCGGCTTCGGTGATGTCTGCCCCCGCTGCTTTGGCAATCTCAAAATTGCTGTATCCAGAAACAGAATCATCCGACACCGCCGGGACGGTAAGATTAAAAGTTGAGCGGATTTATGATAACGGAATTGATGCCGCCGCCGCAGGGGCAAGCGATGGGATGAAATTAGTATTAAACGTGGTAGCAATGCTGATTGCGTTTTTGGGATTGCTGGCGATGTTTAATGCGTTCCTCGGTTGGATTGGGACGCAAATTGGTGTTCCGCAGCTGTCGTTAGAGGGGATTTTTTCAGTTTTACTCGCCCCCGTTGCTTGGTTGATGGGCGTACCGTGGGCTGAATGCGGACAAGTGGGAATATTGTTGGGAAAAAAGACAATTTTGAACGAATTTATTGCTTATCTGGATTTGAAAAAGTTAATTGAAACCAAGGCAATTTCAGAACGGACAATTATTATTGCAACCTACGCTTTGTGCGGTTTTTCTAATATTGGTTCGATTGGAATTCAACTTGGCGGGATCGGCGCGATCGCACCAAATCGTCAAAAAGACTTAGCCCGTCTCGGTGTGCGGGCGATGATCGCCGGATCGCTGGCTTGTTTCATGACTGCTGCGATCGCCGGAATGCTGTTATAACCAAAAACAGGGCAGACCTAACCCCCCCTACCCCCCCTTCCCTAACAGGGAAGGGGGGGAGAAGAAATTCTCCCCTCTCCTTGCAGGAGAGGGGATGATGGGTTGCCCGTCGGTTCCCAGGAAACGTTCAGGAGAAGAAATTCTCCCCTCTCCTTGCAGGAGAGGGGATGGGGGAGAGGTCAACTATATTGGGCGCAAGTAGCTAGGTATTAACCATGCAAAAGTACATCCCACTCGTCGCACGAGTTTTTCTAACCGCGATTTTTCTCAATTCCGCCTATGGCAAGATTACCGGCTTTAGCCGCACGCAAGAGGTTATGGCGGGCGCTGGCATTCCAGCTGGGTTAACTGGCATATTGCTAGTCGGTGCGATTGTTTGCGAATTGTTTGGCGGGTTATCGGTATTGCTGGGTTACAAAGCGCGTTGGGGTGCGATCGCTCTCATTATCTTCTTAATTCCAGCCACCCTAATTTTCCATACCAATTTTGCCGAACGAATGCAAGTAATTCAGTTCCTGAAAAACTTAGGGCTTTTGGGTGGATTGCTGATGGTGTATTCTTTTGGTTCAGGGCCACTCAGTTTAGATAAACAACAGTAGTTGAGCAGGTGTGCTTCAGGTGCAGGTGTGCAGGTGGGATGATCGGAGAGATTTAAATCAAGATGATTTTTTGTCGCGGCAAATCAATTTTTATCCTCTTCAAACAGCTCACCCGCTCACCTGCTCACCCGCTCACCCGCTCAAGAAGCCCAATTACCAATTACCCATTACCAATTCCCAATTCCCAATTCCCGATATGTTTGCCGATTTTCTCCCATCCGCAGTTGCTGAAATAACCGAACCCGCCGCGATCGCACTTGCCCAAAAAATAGAAAGAAAAGCGATCTCAACCCCCCTGACTACCTCACCGATTAACACAACTTTCGTGCGTCAAGGATTCGGCGGTACGCCGATTTTATTACTCCACGGTTTCGATAGTTCGGTAATCGAATTTCGTCGCATTCTTCCCTTACTCGCTGCGGAAAACGAAACCTGGGCAGTCGATTTGTTAGGGTTTGGTTTTACTGATAGATTGGCAGGAATACCCTTTAGTCCAGATGCGATTAAAACGCATCTTTATTACTTCTGGAAAACCCTGATTTCCCAACCGATAATTTTAGTCGGCGTTTCAATGGGAGGTGCGGCGGCGATTGATTTTACCGTGACATATCCAGAAGTGGTGCAAAAATTGGTACTGATTGACAGTGCGGGTTTCACCAGTCCGCCTGCGATGGGTAAATTCATGTTTCCGCCGTTAGATTATTTAGCGGCGGAGTTTTTACGGAATCTGGGCGTGCGCGATCGCATTAGTCGCGATGCTTACAAAAACCCCATCTTCGCCACTGCGGATGCGCTCAAATGTGGCGCTTTACACCTGGGTATGCCCGGTTGGCGTCAAGCGTTGATCGCCTTTACCAAAAGTGGCGGTTACGGATCGTTTAAAGATAAACTAGCCGAGATTAAACAGCCAACGCTGATTTTATGGGGAGATGCGGATAAGATTCTGGGGACAGGGGATGCAGAGAAGTTTAAAAATGCGATCGCCCACAGCCAACTAATTTGGATCTCTGATTCCGGACATGTACCCCACCTAGAACAACCCCAAATCGCAGCCCAAAGCATTTTAGACTTCCGTATTTATAGCTAAGCAGGTTATGGTAGAAAAAAGCAGTCAAGCCGATTCAAACTGAATTCCTGAGCAGAGACTGTAAAAGTCTCTGCCTTGGTGCGTTACCAGGGTGCAAGCTTTTTCAAAATTTTAGATGAGCGATATGCCAAGGGCACGCTACGCGAACGCAGAATATAAACCCGGCTCTCAGAGAAATTACTGAGAGGCTGATAATAAACCAAGCCATATTGGGTACATTTGCTATAGCAAGTGCCAGTCGAATCGGCAAGCACTGCCCTTTGCCGTCAAGGTTTTATCCGCATAGAGAAGCGAGGCAGTTATGAATACAGTATTGGTGGTAGAAGACTCCCATGCCCAACGGGAATGCATTTCAAACCAGTTGGAATGGAGTGGATTGCACGTCATCCAAGCCAGCGATGGCATCGAAGCTTTAGAAAAAATCGAGGCGAATAATCCAGATTTAGTGCTATTGGATATCGTCATGCCTCGCATGGATGGCTACGGCGTTTGTCGCCTGATTAAAGCCAACCCCGACACCCGAAATATTCCCGTAGTATTTTTAACCGCAAAAGTCCAAGATATAGATTTTACTTGGGGTCTGAAAAATGCCGAAGCCTATCTGGGAAAACCTTGGCAACCCAAAGAACTGGTTAACACGATTAAACGCTTGATACTCAATCAGAAAAAACTGCGTACCAGTGGCTCTGCCGATGCTTGGGTGAAATACGGTATTTTGCTTTTACACATGCTCGACCTCTACGAATGCCGTGCCGATGCTTGGACGAAATATGGTTTATTGATTACTCGATTTTACAACAACGCCCTGGCAGCTTTTCAACAAGCGTTGCTCATCAATCCCAATCATGCAGCCGCACTAAAATATCGGGATAATGTTAAGAAAAAATGGGATATTTTGTTAAAAAAACTAGAGCAAATAAAACCTTGCCGCGTTTGTCGGTATTATCACGGCAAGGAGGGAATAAATTGTGCGGTACATCCTTTTGCGCGTCCTGAAGAACTGTGTCGCGACTGGGAATTTGAGTGAAATGGCTAATTGCTAATTGCTAATTGCTCGCTTGGTAAGCGACGATCCTAGAAACCTGCGGGTGTAAGAACAAACCCAGTTTTTTTATTCTCGTTTTATTCTCGTTCCCAGGTTCAACCTGGGAACGAGATCCGGGAGGCTCTGCCTCCCTTAGTGCAAGATATAAGAAACCCGGTTTTTCCAAAAAACCGGGTTTCTTTTGGAAAACGGTATTAGGTTTTTTGCGATTTAGTGCGTTCCGTTGGCTTACCTTTTTCAGGAGTAACCGGAGAATCGCCATTTTCCTCAACCGTACCCGTCGAAGTTTCAGGAGATTTTAAAGCCTCATCTAAAATGCTACGAGCTTGCTCTGCTTTAGATCTCGCTTCCTGGTAACGCAGATTCATCTGAGCAAAGTTTTTGAGAACTTTAAAACCTTCCTTAAGACTCGATATTTCCTCCTCGCTCACAGAGTTATCTGAAAATAAAATATCAACTTGAGCGCGAACTTTCAGCGCTTCGGCGCGTGTCTCTTGCACTTTAAGTTTTAATGAGGCAAGATTGCTGAGAATTTGGATAGCGCCGGTAACAGCATCTTCATCCCCAGCAGTCCCATCGGGTTCGAGATCTTTAACTTCAATAAAGTCTTTAGGGCCAAAACCTTCATCGAGTTCCGTAGGGAGTTTACCAGCATCCATCAGTTCCAGCAGCTGATCCATCGCCTTCTCGCGTGCTTTAGCTGAATCTTTACCTGAAACGCTCAGGACGACTTCTGGACTTTGAGGTAGGGTATATCGAACCATATCTTATCTCCGCATAAATTGTTTTAACTGGTTATGTCTTCAGCGGGTTAACTAAGTCTAGAGGCTTATTCTAAGTTAGTTAAAGAGGATATTGTCCTCAGAGAAACCTGGTAGGGAAGACGATCCATCCTTCGGGCTTGACAACCAATGTTTCCCATGTTCCCTACTTTTCAAACAGGTTCTAACTATCAACCTCTAAACTGGAACCTTTAAACCCTTACCATACTATGACGGAATTCACTAGCGATTCGTTGACGATTAGCATAAGTTTATTTTTAGTCTCAGCTTTGGCAATTGGGATCAGCGGTACGATGATGATTGCGATCGCAGAACGCCTAGCCAAGCGGACTGGTCTCGGCGAAGCGCTCATGGGTGCTGTATTTTTGGGACTCAGCACCTCTTTACCTGGAATTGTCACCTCAGTCACCGCCGCCAAAGGCGGCTATCCAGAACTATCCATCAGCAACGCCCTGGGTGATATAGCCGCCCAAACGGCATTTTTAGGAATTGCCGATATTACTTACCTTGAGTTTAATTTAGAATACGTCGCCGCCTCGGCTGCAACTTTAACCCAAGGAACTTTGCTGATAGTTTTACTAGCAATTCCTTTATTAACTATAGCATATCCTGCGTTCACTTTTTGGGGAATTCATCCAGCTTCTTTTGCACTTGTATTCACCTATATTTTCGGATTGCGGTTGGTAGCATCCGCTCAAAATCGCCCGATGTGGACACCGCAGCCCCCGGAAAAACTAACCATCGAAAAACCCGATTCAGCAGAATCAGAATCGGATGGATTAATCGGATTATGGTTGCGTTTTTTCTTACTAGCTGGAGTTCTGGCTATTGCCGGATATGGTTTAGAACAAACAGGCGTAAGCATTGCCGAATCTACCAATCTTTCTGAAAATGTAGTCGGAAGTTTATTCACCGCCCTATCAACTTCCCTCCCCGAATTAGTAACAGCACTTGTAGCCGTGCGTCGAGGGGCGCTCACCCTAGCCGTGAGTAACGTTTTAGGCGGCAATAGTTTCGATATATTGTTCTTAGCTTTTTCCGATTTAGCGTACCGCAACGGCTCAATTTATCAAGCTTTAACCAAGCATGAAATATTCATCTTGGCGTTAACTATTGTAATGACTGGAATTCTAGTTTTAGGATTGTTGCGGCGAGAAAAACACGGCATCGGCAATATTGGGTTCGAGAGTTTTTTATTGTTGTTGCTGTATGTAGGCGGGTTTTTGTTAGTATCTTTTTTATAAATGGGTAAAATAGAAACAAAAGTTGGATTTTAAACGAACAATTTATTGATGGCTAAAATATCAGCAAAAATGGCAGTATTGCCAAAGGGAATTAATTCAGCAGAACATGGGGAGTTTGTCAATCAATTGTCAGTTTTGTAGGGGCGGGTTTTACCTGCCAATATCAGATACCCGCAAATAACCTATATAAACCCGCCCCGCCGAGATGCGCGTCACAAACCCGGTTTTTGATAAAAACCGGGTTTCAAGGGTGATAAACCTTTGATGTTTTATTGATAGTTAGGTATAGCCTGACCTGTAATAATAGAATAGACAACATCTGGGTCTAAATCTGCTTGGTTAGGCCATGCGATCGCATCCCCAACTTCCACCGTGCGATCGCATGGCCTAACCATTACCAATTACCAATTACCCATTCCCACAATTCAACATCTCCAAAAACTTACAACTCCCCATCGCCGCATCAAACATGTGTAACCCAAATTGCCGTGAAAGTTCCTCGCAAACTTTCACCCCTCGCACGCTATTTCCCCGTTCATCTAACAACGGCGAAAACACTCCAATCCCAATTTGATTCGGCACTACAACAATAATCCCGCCACTCACGCCACTTTTCGCCGGAAGTCCAATTTTATACGCCCATTCTCCGGCAAAATTGTACATACCGCAGGTATACATCACGCTCAAAATATCTTTTACATAAACACAATCAACCGCTTGTTCTTTTGTAATTGGATTAACGCCATTATTTGCCAACGTCGCCGCCATCACTGCCAAATCTCGACAAGTAACCATCAACGAACATTGCTGAAAATATAAATCCAAAGCTTCATCAAATTTCTCATCAATCATGCCAAAATGATGCATTAAATGCGCCATTGCCCGATTGCGATGTCCGGTTGTGCGTTCGGACATGAAGACGGAAATATCAATAAAAATATCGTGCCGACCTATATAACGCCGGAACATTTCTAATAAGCGATTCAGTCGTTCCGTTGGTCCCGCACCTTTGATTAAACTTGTGGTGGCGATCGCTCCCGCATTTACCATCGGATTATAGGGTCGCTGCGATCGCTCATCCAAAATAATAGAGTTAAATGCATCCCCCGTCGGTTCAACCCCGACTCTCGTCAATACATAATCCCGTCCCCGATCTTCCAACGCCAGTCCATATACAAATACTTTAGAAATCGACTGAATTGTAAATAATTGATTAAAATCCCCAACCTCAAATCCCCGACCATCAGTTGTCATCGCACAAATACTAAACAAGTCCGGGTCTACTTTCGCCAATTCGGGGATATAACTCGCTACCTTGCCATCGGGTAGAGATTTGTACTTAGAATATAACTGTTGTAAAAATGACTGAAACGGCGATGAAGTGTTATTGTTTGCTTCTGTCATAAAAACCTCCCGCTAACTCGCTTTGAGTATATCAGGAGGGTATTTGTACTTGCGATCGCAGCTCTAATTTGTATCGGGTTTAGTAGCTATCTTGACCTGGAACGTTGTCGGTATCTGCCTTATCGTCATTCTGATTTAAGGCAGCATCGCGAATAGCTTGCCATAGGTAAATCAGATCCATATCGTTGAGATCGCTAGATTTGTAACGGGCGATCGCATCTTCCACTTCTTCGGGTGTTTTGAGAACTGGAACCTTAGTGAGTAATTCTTGCATAAAAGCCTTCTCCTACTGACATGGACAAAAGTCTGAGTCAGACCGTATCACCCTATTTTAATCCCCAACCAATGTCAGCAATACAACTTTTTTGTGATTCTTATCAATTAATTTATGTGATACTCATCACCGCGAATTTGCTCTGCGATCGCTTATCATCTATGACTTTTAGCACTGAGGGGATATCGATTATATCACAAAAAATAGCCTACGCGATCGCCGGAAAAACTTGTAACCGCGATGAAGATATAAATATCAAACAAATCTATGAAACAGAAATTTTAGGTAAGGCAATTATGCTTAGCGACGCTCATTTTTATCCAGGGTCTTCCAGTTTAGCCGATATGATTCTGCATCCAATCCGCCAAAGGTTAGAATCTATTCAAGTGCGCGACGCTCAATTTGCTAGGGTAATCTGCAAGCTCATCCCTTCTCAATGTCCATTTGAAAGAGATATTCAAATCTTTGGCAAGACGCTGTTTCACATTCCCCCGCTGTGCAAGTTGAATCCCTTCTACGAACAGTTTGTCGGATTGCGTTTCCAAGCGTTATGTTTCCTTGCCGATGTATGCGGTGAAGATGTGAGTCAATATTGCTGTTAAATAAGTATTTTGACATGCAATTCCTCCTGAATACCCTAATGGGTATACCAGGAGGTAATTTTGTTTATTCCAACTGGGAAAAGCTATTAACGCAAATTGCTAGTTATGCTAATTGCTAATTGCAAGCTTGCTAATTGCGTGTAAGGGATGAAAGCATTTGCGTAGGAATATTTCAGATTTACCGACAAGATAACAGCGCAAATGCTCTCATCCCCTACTGGGATCGTTTTTCCTGACATTAGCTATTAGCCATTAGCCATTAGCATAACTGGCAACTTAATTTATTAGTAGCTATCTTCGCCGGAAACGTTATCGCTATTAGAATCGGGGAAAATTTGATTGAGGGCGGCATCGCGGATAGCTTGCCACAGCTTAATCAGTTCAAAACCGCTTAGCTCGCTGTTTTTGTAAAGTTCTATTGCTTTTTCGATTTCTTGCGGCGTGTTGAGCATGGGAACAGTAGCGATAAGCTCTTGCATGGGGATACCTCCAATTGACAAAACTAAAGTGAAAGTAAAACCAATCCCTCTATATCTATTTTACGGATATTTATTTGATAAAAGTGTCTAAAATTACAAATTTCGCTCTAAGTCATAAGTTAATGTCATATTGCTCAACTTAACTTTACAAATGATTGAGTACTATCATCACAGTTTATTAAACCCATTACAAATAATAGGGATTGCGATCGCTCTCAACCCTCCCATCTGCGTTAATAATAGAAATATCAAACAAATTCTTCCCAGTTGATATCTTGATTAGGGTGACTTATGTCTGCATTCACTAGCATTTATCCACAAACAAAGTTGAAGTCTCGCAGCTTGATGGAAAGACTCCTGGACCCAGTACGCCAGCAGCTAGACTCAATCGAAATCCGCGATGCCGAATTAGCCAGGGCGTTGTGCAAACTGATTCCATCTCAATGTCCGTTTGCACGAGATATTCAACTATTTGGGCGGACTATTGTTAGCATCCCGCCCCTGTGTAAAATCAATCCTTTATACGAACAATTAATGGGCTTGCGCTTCCGTTCTTTAGTATATTTAGCTGATGTATGTGGCGAAGATGTTACCCCATATTGCTATTAAAACCTCCAGCCTAAAGGAGGCAGCAGCCCACCCAACAAAGGGAGGCAGAGCCTCCCGACTCTCGTTCCCAGGCTGGAGCCTGGGAACGAAGATCTTAGAGGCTCTGCCTCGCTTGTTACTGGTGCAAAATCTAAGTTTGCCTTACCAAGCCTTCAAGAAATTATTAAAAAAGCTATTAATTGATTGTCGAAACTGGGTTTGACGATCCCACTTTTGATAAGCACGCTCGTATTCTTCGCCGTCAGATTGAAAAGTATTCCAAGCATTGAGGCCAAGACCTAGCCCCCAAAATAATAGAATGTACAGCGACCAAGTTAGCGTTCCAGCACCGACTAGATTAAGCAGAACCAAAAAAGTATTGACAATCGCATAATTACCGAAGCGCTTTTTTAACCTCCCGCGTCGATAAGTATTAAACGCTTGCCGCTTTTGCAACTCACCTTGTTGGGAAAACCACTCCCTTTCTGCTGCGAGTAGGTTTTCCGGGGAAATTTCTAACTCTGCCGCAATTTCCGCCAGCTGATCGCGGCTAAATTCCCCTTCATAATTTTGACGGGAAATCGCCAGGTGCAGAATTTGCTGGATCTCTTCTTGGCTATATACGCGGGTAATCTTGCTGTTGTCTGTCTGCATAATCTAGCTAGATTGGAATAAATTCTTTTCTCAAGCGGTCAAATATATTACAAATCTGTCGGTTGGGTTTCCGTACCCTAACTAACCTACTACTTATACGATAGCTTATGGGAAGTCTCCCACCAGAAAACCGTACCTCAACGGACGGATACCGCTATAGCCGAAACCTTAAAACCCTTTTTACATTTCGTTACACTGGAAACAAGATAAATCGCAGGAGGCCACATGAACGGCACTATTCGCGTTGGCAACCTATTTGGCATACCATTTTACGTCCATCCGTCCTGGTTCTTTGTTTTAGCCTTATTCACTTGGACATATAGCAATCAATTGGCGGTTTTGTTTCCCGGACTTGGTGCGGGAATCCCGTGGATACTGGGATTGATGACTGCTTTGCTGTTATTTGCCTCTGTTTTGGCGCACGAATTGGGACACAGTTTCGTTGCTAAAAGTCAGGGAATTGAAGTCAAATCGATTAACTTATTTCTGTTTGGCGGATTAGCTAGCTTAGAGAAAGAATCCAAGACGCCAGCGGAAGCATTTTGGGTTGCGATCGCGGGGCCAGTGGTCAGCCTGCTGCTGTTCGGTCTATTAACCGTCATTGGCACTAACCTTACCATTTCCGGGCCAGTGGCAGCAATTGTAGGAGTGCTAGCATCGATCAACTTGATGTTGGCCTTATTCAACCTAATTCCCGGCTTACCTCTCGATGGTGGGAATATCCTCAAAGCCATCGTTTGGAAAATTACCGGCAATCAATATAAAGGCATTGTATTTGCAGGTCGCGTCGGTCAAATCTTTGGTTGGATAGCAATTATCTCTGGATTCCTTCCCGTACTATTCGGCAGTTTTCCCAACTTTTGGACTTTATTAATCGGTTGGTTCTTGCTGCAAAATGCCACTGGGTTTGCTCGGTCTGCTAAAGTGCAGGATACACTCTCAAGCTTGATGGCTATTGATGCGGTTGTTCCCAATAGTCCGATCGTCTTAGAATCGCTGACTTTGAGAGAATTTGCCAACGAGTACGTAATTGGTAAAGACACGTGGCGCAAGTTTTTGGTAACAGATGAAAGCGGGTATTTAGTGGGTGCGATCGCAGTAGATGCGCTAAAAACCATCCCCGTCGATTTTTGGCCTCGTACTTTAGTCAAAGAACTCGTACAACCCGTAGATCCAACCACAACAATCAAAGCCGATCAATCCTTACTAGAAGTAGTCACCCTGATCGAACAAAAGCAGGTTTCTCAACTTCCCGTTGTGCGCGAAAACGGAGTGCTAGTAGGAATGCTAGAAAAAACTTCCATCATCAACCTGCTGCAAAGACAAGCACAAGCAAAACTCGCTTAGATAACGCAAGTTGCTAGTTATAAGTTGTGAAATTGGTAATTGGTAATTGGTAATTGGTAATTGGATTCATTGGCAGTAGGGGCGGGTAATACCTGCCAATTAAGTGGAACCAATAAATATCTCGTGGCTCCCGCCCCTAAAGAGTGACAATTACCCATTACCCATTACCTATTACCACCGCCAAGGGATGTAACTTTAGATTTTGGATTGATTTAATCTAAAATCCTTTAATCCAATAGCCACATCGGCGAAGAAGTTTTAGCAGGCTCCCCGGGTTTTTCTTGTGGGAGCTTTTCGATTATCGGGATTGATTTTTTAGGTATTGAAATCGGTTTTTTAGGCACAATAGCTTGCGTGGTTTGCTGCGTGGTTGGCTTTTCTTGCTTATCTTTTTTCAACCCTTGAATTTCTTCAATCAGCTTGCCATTAGCTTCTGCCAGTTCCAACGCCGTTTTCTTAGCTTGCTCAAGCTCATTTTTTATTTTCATATTTGCTTGATCGAGAGCTTGCTCAAGCTTCTGAACCAAACTTTTTTGCTCGTAAAGCTCGGACTTTAACTGATAAACATTCTCCTGAAGCTCATATTCTCGTTTATGAGCTTTTTCCAAAGCCGATCTCAACTCAGCGACTGTCGCTTCTTCTTGTTGATGAGCTTTTTCTAAAGCTGCTCTTAACTCGGCGACTGTTGCTGCTTCTCTTTGATTAACTTGTTCTAAAGCTGCTCTTAACTCGGCGACTGTTGCTGCTTCTCTTTGATTAACTTGTGACAAAGCCGATCTTAATTCTGCGACTGTCGCTTCTTCTTGTTGATGAGCTTTTTCTAAAGCCGATCTTAATTCTGCGATCGTTGCTTCTAACGCAGCTTGATTAGAGCCATTACTTTGCGCTTGAATATCAGAATGTTCGCGCGATTCTTCTGTAACTTCTGTTTCCGGTTCAACGATATTTGTATCCCTTTCTACCACAGTCGAAGCTGAAATATCGATCGTGTGAGATGGTTGAACAGAATCGTTGGAATTATCCCTAATATTTTTTCGAGCCATAATTTCCTCCCAATCCCCTTATAAAGTACATCAATGAGGCTCACGCATACCTCAGCCTACCTGTATATTTCGCCGTCGCTCCCTTTTTCTGCCTCTGGAGCGGTTCGTTATAAAAAGAATATATCGCTTTATCAGGTACTTGCAGCTTAAGATTTCTTTAGAACTACCTCCTCATCACAAGCTATGACAGCTACCAACAGCCTCCCCAATGGGCCAACCCTGCCCGTATTTATACGATTGTTTAAGTTCGTTACGCAACCAGTTTCATACTTAGAAGATTTGACCCAAACCTACGGCGACACCTTCACCGTATGGGGTCGCCGCAATACACCAATTGTATACTTTAGTCAACCCCAAGCCCTCCAGCAGATTTTTAATGCCGATGCGAGCAAATTGGAGGCAGGCCGGGGAAACCGGGGGTTAAAATTTTTACTCGGTGATAATTCCCTCGTATTGCTAGATGGCGATCGCCACCAACGCGATCGCCAACTCCTCACCCCACCCTTCCACGGGGAGAGAATGCGCGCCTACGGTCAAACCATCTGCGAAATTAGCCGCGAAGTCAGCGATAATTGGAAAATCGGCAAACCCTTTAATATCCGCCAGTCGATGCAAGAAATATCCCTGCGGGTTATCTTGCGATTGGTATTTGGCGTTGATGAAGGGGAAAAATTCCAACAACTGCGGCAATTAATTAGTTCGCTACTGGAAATAACCAGTTCGCCGTTAATGTCAAGCTCGTTCTTTTTTCCATTTTTACAAAAAGATTGGGGTGCTTGGAGTCCTTGGGGAAAAATTTTACGCCAAAAGCAACAAGTTGACGAATTAATCTTTGAATTAATTAGAGAACGTCGCGCAGAATACAACTCAAATCGGCAAGATATCCTCAGTTTAATGTTAGCGGCGCGCTACGAAGATGGGAGCCAGTTATCAGAGGAAGAATTGCGCGATGAGTTAATGACATTATTAATAGCGGGACACGAAACGACTGCTTCGGCGTTAACTTGGGCATTTTATTGGTTAGATCGTTCGCCAGAAGTGCGGGAAAAACTGCTCAAAGAATTGGCAAGTGTGAAGGGAGAATTGAGTGCAGTTGCTAAACTCCCCTATCTAACCGCCGTTTGCTCTGAAACCCTCCGCATCTACCCAATTGCTATCAGCGCCTTCATCCGGATAGTCAGATCGCCGCTGGAGATTATGGGTTATAAATTACCAGTTGGCGCCGTTGTAATTCCCAGTATTTATTTAGCTCATCATCGAGAAGAAGTTTATCCCGAACCGAAACAATTTAAACCAGAACGTTTCTTAGAAAGACAATATTCCCAATACGAATACTTACCTTTTGGCGGTGGGAATCGTCGCTGCATCGGCATGGCATTTGCTCAGTATGAAATGAAGCTGGTACTGGCAACAATTTTGTCGCGGTTTGAAGTATCTTTAGTGAATAAGCGTCCCATTAAACCCGTGCGTCGCGGTTTAACATTAGCCGCACCCGGAGGGATGAAAATGGTTGTAACTGGGGAACGTTTATTAGCAAAAACTCCTGTTTCAGTTTGATAGGGTTTTTGAGAATTGTAGGTGCGTTTAAGTAGGTGCAGGTAAATAAAGTGAAAATAGTTATGCTTGCCCCGGCGGGCAGAATGCCCACCCCACAAGAGATCTGAAATTCTTGTGGGGTGGGCGTCCCGCCTGCCGGTGTGTTTAGTTTATTTATACTCACCTACTTAGCAACGGTTGTGCAAGTGTTTTTGACGGGAGTAGGGGCGGGTTTTACCAATAATCTTTGAAGTCACTCAAAAGATACATAAACCCGCCCCGTCTAAAACTATCGATCTTCCCGGACATGATATTAGAACCAGAGGGGAGGTTTCCCCCCCTCCTAAATCATCGATTATTTCTGCGATTGTACCCAATAGAGGATTTTATCGAGTTTCTCCTCTAGTTTGCGGTTATCTTCCTCCAACTTGGCTATTTTATCCAGCAGTTGTTGATTTTCGGAAGTTGCAGCAGCAGCCCTCAATTTGCGTACATCGCGACCGAATCCCATTAATGCCGGACGTTCCACGTAGGTGACGCGGTGCAGCACCCGCCACGCTTTGTTAGGTTTGCCAGCTTGTGCTTGACGCAACGCCCGTGCTTCCTCGTCATTGCTTCGCAGCCATTCTGGGTCAACTACGTAGTTAAAGAAGTCTTGGAAGTTGTTGGTGCTACCTTCGAGGTAGAAACTCATAAACCGATAACGGTCTACTTTTTCCCCTGGCAGGATGGGGTTGTCGTTGTAGTTGGTGATACCTTTATGTTCCAGACCACTTAGGTCTACGTTCAACTCAAAGCCCTTGCTACGAGCTTCGGTTTTGGTCATGGTTTGAGTTAGGTTAACAGTAGCTTGGGCGGTTAGTTCTACATCAGCACCGCCCACCGAAAATGAGCTATCAACACCTAACCCTGCACCCATTGTAAAAGAGCCACCAATGGTATGCTCTACCGTGTTGGCAAAGCTTTGGGCTTCGGTTCGCAATCCACCGTCAGCATCCCAAACGTAGGTATTGACGATGTTGCGCTTGCCAGCCCGAATTTGCAGATCTTCCATCCGTTTCTGCCAGACTTCAAAACTTTTGGTAGCTTGCACTCGTTTCTCTTGGTCGCCAATTTGGCTTTGGATTTCCGCCTGTTTAGCTTTGGCGGCAGCGTTTGTCTTGTTGGAAGCAGCGGCACTTTCTGCTTGAAATTGTTCAGCTTTCTGGTCTTGGGCTTCTTTCTTTTCCTCGTCAGTCATCTGGGTGCTGGGTTTGTCTTCTTCCCGTTGTACTCCAATCGTGGTCGGTGCATCGCCACTGTCTATATTCCGGTTCAAAGAGGTTTCATCAACCAAACGGACATTAAAGTTAGAAAAGTAAGATTCCCGTCGCTTGTCTTCTGCTTCGATCGCTCGTTTGAGGTTATAAGCTTCTTGCAGACGATAGTAACTAGCTGGATAGAGGGAACCATACTGACTTCGCATTTCAGGAACATGCTTGAAGAAGCGATCGCTGGTGGCACTACTCCCCGTCATCCCATCCAAACTACCGTTCATCGTATATGCCGGATTCATCAAGAAGGTGATGGTATTGACATCTGGGGGAATGCCATCAACGGGTTGGACTTGGTAGCCTACCATTTTGCCACTGCGGGCAAGTCGGGTGACAAACACATCTGCTATTGCGGAAACTACCAACGCATAGCCGATGTTTTTGGGAATGAAACGTTTGCCGAGATGAGAGAATTTAGCAGTTTCTTCCGGCGTACCCCGCAGTTCTAGTTTATCGGTCATACTTAGGGAAGAACTGGAGGTGATGTTGCTCTCATTGAGGAATTGGTAGCTGAAGTCAAAGTTGCCTTTGAAACCAACCCTGGCACTTGTTTCTATTGAGGTTCCCACACCCATAGGTGCCGTGAGAAAAGACATACTTCCTCCCAGACCAACAAATGCATCGATCGTCCCTCCTAAACCAGAATCCTGCGCTCGGTTCCAGCTAAACTCCACATCTTCAGACATGGTTAATTCTACAGAAGTCGCACCGTTATAGTCCTCTTCCAGCGTCAGGTTTTCACTGGGTACGGGGGGTGGCCCTTCGATGTAGCCCAACAAAGTAGGAGCAAACTGAGCGTTGCCAATCCATTTTAGTTCTAAGGCTTCGATGCGCTTATCGGGTAGCAGTGTTGCCCCGTTGGTGGTAGGAGAGGCAAAGAATCGCCGCATAACGGCTACCTTGCGGGTATATTCTAGGGTGACACTGCTGTACTCATTCGAGACCAGGGCATCACCGCCGATGGGTAAGGTGTTGCTGTCTACGGTAATAGCTTCGTTTACAGTCCCGTGATTGTTACCAGCTAAGTCCAAGACTTTTCTGGTAGAGCCTTCTAGTTTGATTTCATTGAGGGGGTAGTAAGCCACTAAATTTGACTCTTTACCACTCAGGCGTTTGTACATATCCGCCTGAATTTCTGCTTGGGTGCGGGCTTTATTCCAGATGCAAACGTTGGCTATTTGACCGGGGAAACAGAATTGCGGACTTCCTTCTGTTGCTCCAGCGCCTATTCGTAAAGGACGACCAGCATTCGGGGCATAACTGGTTTTCAACGTTCCAGCCACGCTGCCATTAATGTAAAGCGTGAGCGTGCTGCCATCATAAGTCCCTGTAAGATGAGTCCAGGTATTGAGAACGACATTGGGTCCGGTAAGCGTTTGCCAAGTAGATCCGTTACCCACAAACATCTCCCATTTATTTTCAGGAGTAGCGTAGATTACATAGCCTTTGAGACCAGAGTCGGAACTACGGCTAGTCAGTGGAGAACGATGACTCCCCTGTCCTCCCTCAACTTTTACCCAACAGGAGACAGTAAATTGGCTGGGGTTCAGTGATGCAGAATAAGGCACTTCTACACAATCATTTACCCCATCAAACTTCATCACCGTAGTTCCAGTATTGCCAATGGGTGCAGCACAACCCCACCAGTTTGCACCTTCCACTTTGCCATTATTTCCATTCCCAGTCTGGTCGCGGACTTCCGTTCCTGTAGCTTCATTCATCGGATAGTAAGCCAACAAACCCGGTTCGTTACCACTCAGCAAGGTTTTGCTGTTGACTGCAATCTCTTCATCACTGAGGGCAACTCCCCAAATGCGGACTTCTGCTACTTTTCCAAATTGTTGTGTGCCATTCTGAAAGTTACCAATGGCATAGACATCGCTACTGACTTTCAAAATAGCTTTCTTGATGTCTTCAACTTTTTTCTTAGCTGTGGCATCGTTGGGGGTTTTCTTGAGATTCTCTTCGGCATCTGCTATGGCTTTTGCTTTAATATCGCCAACTTTCTTGCCATCAATGTAGAACAGGGTTGTATCACCTCGACCCACCGCAGCGATATGATGCCATCCTTGGGGCAACAACTCCATATTGAAGCCGCTATCGTAAAAGTATTGCCCCAGGGAGTCATTGTTGAGATAAGTACCTAACTGTTTGCGATTTCTGACCAGAATCTGGTGTCCCGTATCTTTCCCTCTGGTTAAAGTATTCCATTCTCCTGTTTCTGGTAAAGGATAGAAGAACCAAGCTTCAATACTCCAGTCTGCGGGCAGCAGCAGAGATTTATTTAACTTGACTACGCTATTGCTGTTGCCAAAGTTTAAGCAGGCACGTTGAGCATCAGGAATCCACTGTTCAAAGGCGGCATTTTTTCCGTCCGCAGTAGCATCGTAGTTCGTTTGCCGCATCCGCCCTTGGATGTCAAAGTAACTCAGTTGCACGTTACCTTCGCAGGTTTCAATGGCGTTCAGGCGGCTAGCAGGATTAACAAAGCCAAGTAAAGCTCCTTGTGTCACCAATCCTTTACCATCTTTGGCTACTTGGGGCATTGTTTGCGGCTTTTGTTGCACCTTTTTAACTGCCTCAAGGAAGTTGGTGTTTAAAGTATTTAATGCTGTTTGAACTTGTGGGATTTGAGCGATGATTTCTGCGAGACGCTTTCTCCAAATCGATTCCTTTGACCTCCCTTCTCGTAAAACTTCTTCCAGGCGCTGTAATTCCTCACGTTTCGCCTTGAGGCTCGTCAGGGTTGAGTCTAGGGAACTCTTAGCACTATCAATGAGAGCTTGATTTACAGCTTGACCAGTAGAGATAATTTGCCATTGCTGTTGTGCGCCAAAGACGTAGGGATGGATGCACCAGACAATGGGACCTGCGGGTAATAAGTCCATTCCATTTAACTTGTTTTGAATGCGATAGGCATCGCCAGTCTTCTCTAAAAGCCATTGAGAACCGATGATAAATGGAGCAGGCAGAGCTTGTGTTGTTTGCCAACTGAAAACTGTTTGAGCAACACCAGGATCGACTCGGATGAGAACCAATTCATTTAGTCTATTTTGCAGTCGGTAAACGTTACCTTCAACTCGATCGATGCGCCAATGAGTACTATGCCAGCCTACACTCTTCCAAGTGGCTTCCGATGTAGTGCCCCGCATTGTTTGAACAATAGGTTTAACGCTCTCTAAGTAATTGTTATTACCTACATTCCGAATCACACACCAATAATTGAAGAGATTATCAATTTCAGCTTGATATTTTTTCGGCTCGCCTTCAAGCTGAATAATCTCAGTTTTGAGCTGATTAACTCTGATTTCTGTCTGGTTCAGATTAGCTAAAGCGTTTAGTTGCTGCTCCAATTTCCATTTTTCTATAATCAGAGCCGCTTCTTCTTGCTCTTTCTGCTCCAACTGCTGCAACTGTGCTGGTAAACTTGCCTGCTCGTCTGCTAAGGTTTTCAAAGTAACACTGTCTGTGTACTTCGCCTCAGTAATACTGTCAGACAACAAACGGATGCAATGTTTGCGAATTTCCAGCGATTGCCAATTACCTTTAATATTGGCAATCTCAAAGGAACGCAACATACTCACCTCATCAGGGATAGTAACGTTGCAAGATGCCCGATACCAGCCGTTGCCCAAGTCTTCAAATTTATTCTGTACAGCAGAAACAGTCTTTTTCTCTTCTGCACTGCGGCTGGTTTTTCCCCAATACGCGAAGGTAAAAATCTTGTTGCCTATCCCCTTGCCATCTGCATTGTCTAAATAGGCAAGATCAACGGCAGTTGCAGAATTAACCTTAAACTCAAAGCTTTCTTCATAAGTTGCCCGTTCGCTGACAGCAAATAGCTCAGGATTACTATATTTAACTGCATCGGTTCCCCCTGCTAATTTGCGGTTCAGCGTCGCAGCACTTACATAGGGATCTCCATGTACGATGCCATCATTGCAGTTAGCTGAAAAGTCAATTACTTTCCCTTCCGAGATACCACCTAACCGCCAATAACCCACTAAACCAACTTCTTTACCAGTCAGTTGCAGGTACATATTATTTTTGATTTCTTCGGCGGTGCGGGCTACTTTCCAGATGCGGAGATCGGCAATTTGACCTTCAAAATTGGTTACTCCTTCCCGACTATCACGCCCAATTCTGTGAGCAATGACAGCACGCTTATCAGAAATTTCTCCAGAATGTTCCAAATCAAGAACACCATCAATATAGACGTAGATTTTCTTGTTTTCCCGGTCTCTGACAAAGCTGATGAAGTGCCATTGATTATCTCTCAAATCTTTCGAGCCGACTAGGTTAGGCTCATTGTTCCAGAAAAATCTCAGTTTTCCATCTAGAACCTCAAAATTCACATTGATTGAATTTGATAGTCCAAAGTCTCCCAGCAATATGCCTCTATCAGAATTTTGAGGCACTTTCACCCACATAGAAACGGTGAATGAACCAGAAAATATTGAGAGTGGCTGCGGTAGTTGGATATAATCATCTACCCCATCAAACACAACGCCGCGCCGTTTCCGGGATACCATTTTTACATTGATAGCTTCTCCCGTCGCCCACTTGCGTTCAATCACAAAATGGGTATCGTCAATTTTCTGGACGGGGTAAGTATCGTTATAATCATCTGTGCCAGCAATCTGCACTTCATCGCCATTTTCTAAGCCATGATTGGGACAGGTGACTCGCAATTTACCATCGGCTGTCTTTTGATAGGCGGTAATCATGCCATCAAAAATTAAACCACCTTCTTCTTGGTCTTGTTTTTCCCAATAGCCAAGTCCGTTACTAGAAGATAGGTCAATTTCAAAGGTATTCTCGTCTACTGTTTTAGCGCGATAAAGCCCTTGATAATCGCTTGTCCCCGTGATTTTTACGAGGTCGCCATTTGCTAATTCTGCGGCTTTACCATCCGTCGATATTTTGACCAAATCTTCGGCATCTTCTTCATCTGTTCCTTCTGCTAACCCCGTAATGATTCCTTGGGGAGGCGGTGTTCTGTCGCCAATGGCTTTGATTTCATCCAGGGTGTTCAAAGGTAGCAGAATTTCCCGCTGTGTGCTGCGGAGGATGGTGTTGTCTGGTGTTTCGTCGATTTGTGACAAAGTGCCATCTCCAGCAATGGCAAAACTGAAAGCTGCCGTACCTTTATCTGTGGGAATTGCCAACAGCAATCGGGTTGCAGTTTTAATCAGTTGCATATCCCCAGATTGGGTTTGCTGTTCTTGTTGTAAATCGTATTTAGTCGCCGATAAACCGTTAGTAACTGTGACTCCACCAATATCTAAAGTGCGTTTAATGACTCCTAGAATTTGGCGGGGAACGAGTGTATCGTTAGATTCCTCAAAAATGGTGTAATCTTGGACATCAAATAGCCCTTCTTCCGAGGCGCGAATTGTTGTCAATTCGACTTTCTGGTTTTGACTGTTGTAGGCGAAAATATGCCAGCGATAAACATCATTTTCGATGGTGGGAACCAAGACAACCGAAAACCAACCTTTGTGAAGGTTATTGACTAAACTTAATTCTGTTGTGGGTTCGTAGAAAAAATTCCCATTGGCATCGCGGAAGTCCAAGGAATCGATATTAGCGAGTCCGTTGGCTCCCTTGTTCATGTTTTTCGTTGGTGTGTGCTTCTGTTTGCTGCGCTTAAACCGCACTTCCAACTTGCGGTTCAGCTTATTGGTCATGCCGTCTAAAACAAAGCGATCGACCAACAGAGTATTGGATTTAGACTGAAGAGTATTGGATTTAGACTGACGGAAAACATAAATATGTCCCAATGCAGAAACTATTTGTACGGGAGCAACAGCAGTTTCTTCCTTGGTTCTGTAGAGCGACTTTAAAATAAACTTGCTAGTATCTTTCTGGTGGGTAAGTTCGGCTGTTTCTTTCTCAATTACCGACTTGTCATCTTTTTCATCAGGAAATTCAAGGGCTTGCCAATTTTCCCACCCAGTTCTTTGATCTGCGGGTGTGTTGAGATAGCTATCTTCAAATCCATCTTGCTTGACAGTGTAGAAAATTTTTCCGTCAGCATCGGTTGCAATCACTACAACTTTACCTTCATGAGCAATGCTGTTGACGTGCTGGAGCTTTTCTTTTTGTAAGTACATCGGGTTGTTTCTAAATACAATAATGCAACAAAAAACCGAGCTAAAGCTATGCTTATGCAGTAGCTATCTAGCTCAAAAAGAGCAGAGCGGCTTATAGCAGATTGCAGACGGTGATGGTACACCTTCGTTTGTATAGCG
>DNGJ01000141.1:0-15945 GCA_003486305.1 Cyanobacteria bacterium UBA11371 | reverse complement strand
ATGCACCCGCTATACAAACGAAGCCTATTGGCTTTCCCTCACGCTCCTTGCAATCCGCTGTAATTCAAGCGGCTATCATTGCTGTAACTTACAGATTGGTTGGTGATGGGCTATCGGCGATCAAAATTAGCAACCATTACAATGTGAAGATTCTAACTATGACCGACGAATTATAACGAACTACCAGCCCAAAATGTGTAATCTGTCAAGCGCAACAGCGTATTGGATTGGAATCAATATTCCCAATCTAGTCACGCTACAGCCTGCGGTTACATCAGCAATAATTTTTTCCAAAGCTTAGTAGATGAATTAGAGCCAAGGGTGGATTAGCTCTAAAGCTTGAAAAATTTATCCTTTTACAGGTATATATTCGTTCTACCCCTGGTGTCAAGTATTTGTGGAAATTATTTTTCACCAGATCAAAATTTACGCGACACTGGCTAGAGCCGAGCTATTCGTCAGCGATCTAGATCGCAGAACTTACGCAACTGCTCGCTTGCGATCGCATAACTCTGCTGTTAAATTAATGCGTCGCGGTTTAACATTAGCCGCACCGGGATGAATGAAAATGGTTGTGACTGGGGAAGGTTTTTTAGCAAAAACTCCTGTTTCAATTTCCCAGCATTTTTTTATAGTTATTGGTGCCGTACTCTGGTAAGATAGCACCCTACAAATTTATGATTCACTACAGAGCCGAACTATTCGTCAGTGAGCTAAATCACCAGAACTTACGCAACAGCTCGCTTGCGATCGCATAACTCTGCTGTTAAATTAATGCGTCGCGGTTTAACATTAGCCGCACCAGCAGGAATGCGAATGGTTGTGACTGGGGAAGGTTTTTTAGCAAAAACTCCAGTTTCGGTTTTATAGTTGGAGTTGTTGGTGCCGTACTCTGGTAAGATAGCACCCTACAAATTTATGATTCAGAGACGACATAAGGCAGGTTTACTTATACTGATTCGCGTATTTTTGCGATCGCTTTTAGAATTCCATCCCGATTCTTGCGAGATTGTATCCATTTTGGCAGTCGAGAGAACAGAGTGCGATCCGACCAGCCATACTGTTCATTCGGTTTTCGTTCCCTCAGTTTCGCCCTGACAAATGCCTCAATAAACACGAAGTTATACTCTTTTTAACGGGTGTAATTGCAAACATTAATTGAGAGCGGTAGAGAGCGATCGCATCTGGAGCGATTTTACCCATAGCGCATTCTCTAGAGAGCATCTTTTAAACTCATCAACGGGAGCATAGCTGTGCAACCATCTCAGCACGAGAGGAAACCTCAAGTTTCCGAAACATTCTTTTTAAAGCTTGTTTAACCGAGTTTTCTGTAATCCAAAGTTCGGCACCAATTTCGGCATTAGTTAGTCCTTGTGCTACCAATGCGGCAATTTCAATTTCACGCGGGGTTAAACGATGAATATTTTCAGAATTGAATTGTGTTGGTGGCGATTTTAGAGTGACTAACCAGGTTGATAAATGCAGGCAAATGGCGCTTAAATCAACAAGATTTTGAGCATCAAATGCCGGGGTTCCTTGCTCGCGAGTTAAGCCAATTGCACCAACTAAACTACCGTGACTGACAATAGGGCCCGCCATAACATGCCCGTGGTCTGCAAGTGGGCAAATTGTCTCCCAGATTCCCGGCGGTAACAACAATTCTTCATGGACGGGAGCATGGCGTTCAACTAAATAACGCAAAACTGGATTGTGTTCTAAAGACAATGCCAATTTGAGAATGCTGGAATTTTGTATTTGGGCGAGTGGAAGTTCTTTATACAAAAAAAGGCTCCAACGTTTGGCAGCAAAATAGTTACCGACTCGCACCATGACCTGCGATCGCAAGCTTTCTTCATCCCGCACTTGGCTAATTGCTTCAAACAAAGATTGCAAAGATTGTGCCATTACTCCCTTGACAAAATTCATCAAAGTGTACCCGATCGAGGACTAGGCGCGATCGCAACGTCACTCTATCTTAGCTTTAGTGCCATCCCAGGAGAAAACTATGTCTCAATACGCTCATCCCGAAGTGCTTGTCGATACCCAATGGCTGGAGGAACATCTAAACGATCCCAACCTCCGCGTCGTAGAAGTCGATATTAGTCCAGATTCGTGTAAAAATGCACGCATCCCCGGTGCAGTTTTCTGGAATATTTTTACCGATTTGCTGTTACCAGATCGGCGGATTAATTGCGATCGCATTGCTATAGAAAAACTATTGTCGCGGTCTGGTATAACGAATGAAACAACAGTAGTTGCCTATGGTAGTTATCCAGCAACTGGAGGCTGGATATTCTGGCTGTTAAAACTGTTTGGACATGACAACTTGCGCGTCCTTAATGGAGGATATCAGAAATGGATTTCAGAAGGTCGTCCCGTCGCGACAGAGTTTTCAACTTTTGCCCCAACGCAGTACTCTGTAAAGGCTCTTGATGCTAGTTTGCGAGCGTCCCACGAAGAGGTACGAGAATCTATTAAACCTCTCCAACAAACAAAGTACAGGACAGGCGAGACGCCCACCCCACAAGAGATATGGTCAAAGTCTATCGCTCAAAGCGATTCTCTTATGGGGAGGCTGCGCGATTCCGCGAAGCAAATCGCCCAAAGGGCGAATCGCATTTTACTGGATGTCCGCGCCCCTCAAGAATACAACGGTGAATGGTTCTTTAATCAGCCGCCGCAAGGCACAGAACGCGCTGGACACATACCCGGTGCAGTGCATATCGACCACATCCTAACCCTCAATGAAGATGGAACTTTTAAGTCGAGGGATGAATTGCAGGCACTTTTTAACAGTAAAGGTATTACACCAGATAAAGAAGTTTTTCCCTATTGTGCCATTGGTGGGCGATCTGGATATACCTGGTTTGTCTTAAAGTATTTATTGGGCTATCCAAATGTGAGGAATTATGATGGCTCGTGGAATGAGTGGAGCCGTTTAGGTGATGTTGCGATCGCGTCTGAAAATTCAACTGATTAATTATAGGATTTTCACTCCAGGGGCAATTGAAAAACGCTGCGCTAACAAGCAGCGTTTTTTGCTCGCTCTTTACCCAAGGGAGCAACAAGTATTTTTAATGGGGAGTAAACCGAACTTGATATTACGCGATCGCACCCCAAATAATCATAATTAGACCAGTCTATCCAAACTGACTAAAAATCAGTCCTATGTCAAAAAAACTTCCTCCTTTTCTCCAGAAAATCCTCACTTACGGGTTAGCCATCTTCGTGGCATCTTTTCTCACCGTAGGCATCCTACAGGTATCCCCATCTCAAGCTGCACCCAGCGCCGCGCCTTCTCCACCCACCAGAGAAAGCGTCAATAACTTTGTCACCGCCGCCGTCAACCGCGTCGGGGCATCTGTTGTCAGAATTGATACCGAACGCACGGTGACAACCCGTCAAATCGATCCGTTCTTTGATGACCCCTTTTTCCGCCGCTTTTTTGGCGATGAATTCCCCCAACAACGCAGCCCCATGCAACAACGCCTGCGCGGCGAAGGCTCTGGCTTTATTATCGATAAAAGCGGGATTATCCTGACCAACGCCCACGTAGTAGATAACGCCGATAAGGTAACCGTAACCTTAAAAGACGGACGCCAGCTACAAGGAACCGTGCGGGGCGCGGATGAAGTAACCGATTTAGCAGTAGTAAAAATTGATACTGGTGGTAAAGATTTACCCGTAGCACCACTGGGAGATTCTAGCGCGGTGCAAGTGGGAGATTGGGCGATCGCAGTCGGCAACCCTCTGGGACTTGACAATACCGTCACCCTGGGTATAATCAGCACCCTGCGCCGTTCCAGCACCGAAGTCGGCGTCCCCAACAAGCGACTAGACTTTATTCAAACCGACGCGGCGATTAACCCCGGTAACTCCGGTGGTCCCTTGTTAAACGCTGCGGGAGAAGTGATTGGCATCAACACCGCCATTCGCGCCGACGCGATGGGAATTGGCTTTGCCATCCCCATCAACAAAGCCAAACAAATCAGCGCCCAACTCGTGCGCGGGGAAAGCGTGGCGCATCCTTACTTGGGGATTCAAATGACCACCCTCACCCCGCAACAAGCCAAAGAAAACAACAACGACCCCAATTCCGCCTTCACCATACCTGAAATACAAGGGGTATTGGTAGTGAGGGTATTACCCAATACCCCTGCTGCTGTGGCGGGTTTGCGACGGGGAGACGTCATCGTTCAAATCGACGGACAACCAGTTACCAGCGCCGACGGGTTGCAGAATATTGTCGAACGCAGCCTGGTTGGTCAAGAGTTAGATCTGACGGTACAGCGCGGCAATCAAACCACTCAAATACCAGTCAGGACAGCGCAACTAGAAAACGTCAATTAGGGAATGGGTAATTGCTAATTGCTAATGGCTAATTGCTAATTGTTTTTACCATTAGCGATTAGCCATCAGCCATTACCTAATCTTCGTCATCATCATCATCATCATCGTCGTCGTCGATCAGATCCTCATCATCCAGAAGCGAATCATCGCCGCCAAAACCGAATCGATCGTCGTAGGAGTCGTTGTCAAACCCACCGCGACGGGACGAAGAGAAGCCACCATCCATGCGGAAATTACGTGCCGTCCGGTCATCCAGTACCACATCCTGAATCGACTTACCGTGCAGCGACTCTAAATCCTCCGGATCGTCATCCAACAGCGCGCTACTGTCGTAGGACAAATCCACATCGGTAGAACCCGCACCGCCGTCCTCATAAGCATTGAACCCGGTGCCAGCCGGAATCAACCGCCCGATGATGACGTTTTCTTTCAGTCCGCGCAACCAGTCAGATTTTCCTTCAATCGCGGCTTCGGTGAGAACGCGCGTCGTTTCTTGGAAACTCGCCGCCGAGATAAAGCTATCCGTATTCAAGCTAGCCTTAGTAATCCCCAACAGCATCGGCGTATACTGAGCCGGAGCGCCGCCGGTAATCGACATCGCATCGTTCACCTGTTCGATTTGGCGCAATTCGACTAACTCACCCGGAAGCATCGTCGTGTCGCCGCCATCATCGACCCGTACTTTAGAAGTCATCTGCCGCACGATCACCTCGATGTGCTTGTCAGCAATATCAATCCCTTGGGATTGATACACCGACTGCACCTCGTTCACCAAGAAGGTTTGAGTCGCCCGCAGCGCGCTCAGCGCTGCTTCATAAACTCCCAATTGTTCTCGATTGAACTCGAAGAAAGTCTCCAAGATCTCGTGGGGGTTAGCAGGACCATCGGTAAGCGGTTCCCCAGCCTTGACGTGTTGTCCGTCGGATACCAGCGGGTTTTGACCAGGCCCGATGGGGTACTCGGCTATGCGTCCATCATCTTCGATCACTTTGATTTCATCGGGTTCGTCTTGACGCCAGGTCAGCTGCACCGTACCCGGACGCCGCGCCAAAATGCAGGCTTCCTTCGGTTTGCGCGCTTCCAGCAGTTCTTCAATCCTGGGCAGACCTTGGATAATATCTCCGGTTTTAGTCCGCTCAAACACCAGCAGCACCAGATTATCGCCCCGCTGTACCAAGTCACCATCTTCGATGTGCAGTACCGCCCCTGGGGATACCCGGTAAGGACGAGCCAGCCGCAAAACCACTTGGTAATTATCGGTTGTCAATTGTCCGCCGTCAGCAGTCAAGTCATTACCACCAGACCCTGACGATTGTTGATTGAAAACCTTCACCACTTGACCGGATTCTGGGATCTCAACTCCAGGCGCGACTTCTGACCCAGCCACCAGCAAATCACCAGGCTTAACCTTTGGCTTGGCAGTTCCAGTAGCGATCGCTAGCTTATCAGCCTCGCGCACCACCAAAACGCGGCGAATCGCTTCGCCACCCTCGCGAATGCCTCGGATTTCTCCCGATTCCTTACACTGAATCTCCGTTCTCGCCACGACGGCTCCGGGGGCAATGCGATCGCCATCCTCCACCAGCAGCCGCGTATGCGTACTCCCACTCGTCGCATCCGCCGCCACATCGCGGCGAATCACCAGCGACTCCAGGATCACCAACTGCAACCGCATCACGTCGGGGTCTTGCTCATCCGGCACCAGTTCGATATCTGCCGCCAAACCAGCCGCATCCTTGCCGATTTCCAGCACCAGCTGAGTCCGCAGCAATTCCAAACCTTCAACCGACTTGACGCGCTCCCCATCTTTATAAGGCAGGCGCTGCACCGCTCGCAACATCAGGGATTGGTCTTGTAGCCCCTCGCCAGTTCCGGTCTGAGAAGGCACCGAAGGCACGGATGGAATCGCATACTCGGTCACCGGACGCAGCAGCAGCGCTGGTCCTTCCGGCGTTTCCACGTACTCCACATAGCGCAACTCGGACGCCACCAAACCGGGTACGAGTTCTTGTCCCGGTGCTGCGATCGTTCCATCCAACGCCATCACCGCTTCTGGATCGTCCACCAAGTGCAGTTCACCCGGCTTAATCGCGATTTCCCGCAGAATGTCGTTTTTCTGCACCACTTCTACCACGCCGCTGCTACCACAGAAGATGTCTTTGACTACTTCGTGTCCGGCTTCGACGTATTGACCGTCCTCCACCAACAGCAAAGAAATGTCTTTATTCACCTCGTGGGATTCTTCTGGAATCCACAGCAGCGTTCCACCTTGAATCACCTCATAGCCCAGCTTCGCCTTACCCCGCTTGGCAACTTCCACACCGGCGTATTTAACAATACCCCCTGTAGCAGTGCGGTAGCGGTCGTCAATCAACTCAGCCACAACTTGGTTATTCGCTACCTTGGTGCCGGGAGTTGCCTTCAGCGAGAACAGCTGACCATCCGTAGTTTCAATCAGATAGTGGTCGCGTCCTTGGTAACTTTCTACACGTACTATCGCCGAATCCAACAGCACGCTGGCGGTGATAATTTCAATTTCCCGTCCGCCCTTGCTGCTGGTTTCTGCGGGCAGGCGCACTACGCCGCCGTGTTCGGTGACGAGTTTGGTTTCAGCTAAAACCGAACCGGGTTCTATGCGATCGCCATTCTTCACCACCGGCTCAGCACCAGGTGGCAAATTATACACCTCTCCCGACAAAATCCAAATCAAACCGCCCCGCGCCGCGTTGCGAGTGACGTTGCCCTGACGGTCGGTTTTTTCTTCCACCACCAGGTCTGTGAACTTCACTTCCCCGGCTTTGTCGCTGGCTACGTCTTTGGTCACCTTTTCCGTCGTTCGGCGCACGTTGCGCCCCGTAATCGGAACCTCAGCCAGCATTTGATTCGCTTTTACGGTTTGCCCGTCGCGCACCAGCAGCGTAGAACCTTGGGGCACCGCATAAGTTTGGCTTACCGCCTCATTCCCATCGCGCCCCACCAAAGTAATCTCGGCGTTGCTTTCCACCACCGCCGCATCTTCCCCGTGACGGGTGCGGAACGGCCTTGCTCTTAGCGACTTACCAATGCGAATCGTGCCTTCAAACGCAGCCCGCAACTGACGCGCCACCTCCCCGGTGAACACCCCACCCGTGTGGAAGGTCCGCATCGTCAGCTGAGTACCCGGTTCTCCAATCGACTGGGCGGCGATAATTCCCACCGCTTCGCCCAAATCCACCACCGTCGCGTGGGCGAGGCTCCAACCATAGCAAGCTTGACACACCGAGCGAGCAGCTTCGCAGGTGAGGGGACTACGCACCACCACCTCTTCTACCCCCGCCTTCTCAATCGCCACAGCCAACTCATCGGAAACCGTTTGATTGCGAGCAGCCAACACTTCCCCGCTCACCGGATGCACCACATCCGCCGCGATACTTCGCCCCAGCAACCGATCCGAAAGCTTAATCAGCGTTTTCGACTCATCCGTCATCGCCCGCAAAGCGATGCCTCGCTGGGTGCCGCAGTCAGCTTCCCGGATAATCACATCCTGAGACACGTCCACCAAACGGCGAGTCAGATACCCAGAGTCAGCGGTTCGCAGCGCCGTATCCACCAAGCCCTTTCTGGCCCCGTAAGAAGAAATAATGTATTCTGTAACCGTCAAGCCTTCCCGGAAATTGGTTTTAATCGGCAAGTCGATAATTTCCCCTTGCGGATTCGCCATCAACCCCCGCATACCTACCAACTGGCGCACCTGAGAAATATTCCCCCGCGCACCAGAGAAAGCCATCATGTAAACTGAGTTCAGCGGATCGCTTTCTTTAAAGTTCCGCACCACCTCATCTTTTAGCGCTTCAGAAGTGCTATTCCAGGTATCGATCACCTTTTGAAACCGCTCAACCTCAGTAATTTCTCCCCTTGTATAACGAGCTTCAGTCGAGCGAATTTCGTCTTCGGCTGCTTCCAAGAGACTTCGCTTGCTCTCAGGCACTTGTAAGTCATCTACGCTAATCGAAACCCCAGCCTTAGTCGCATAGCGGAATCCCAAGTCTTTTAACTTATCAGCCACTTGAGCCGTCCGCGCCGTACCGTAGTTGGTAAAAGCCCAGGCGATCAGTTTTTTTAGCTGACCCTTGTCAATTACCCGATTCCGAAAAACTAAATTATCTGCCATTTGTCCTCTAGTCCCTAACTAATTGCTAATTGCTAATTGCTAATTGCTAATTGCTAATTGTTTTTACCATTAGCCATTAGCCATTAGCCATTAGCCATTACCCATTACCCAGCCAAAGCCTCTTGAATTGTCTTGTTGTAGATAATGCGACCAGGCGTAGTCTTGATATATTGAGAAATCAGCTCACCCTCTGCCGTTTCGCGAGTGCGACGGAACTTATAAATACAAGTGCGCGTACCATCGGGGAGAGTAGTAACCTCCAACGGTTCTTTATCCGCTTCACCCGTTTCCACCTCGCCATCAAAGCGCAACCAAACGTAAGCATGTAGGTCTACTTGTAGCTGTTCGTAGGCGACAATTACATCATCCATATTCGAGAAAAAGCGCCCTGACCCCTTTTGCTGCGCCGGATTTTCCGCCGTCAAGTAATAGCAGCCCAACACCATATCTTGGCTAGGCGTAATAATCGGACGCCCCGTTGCTGGTGACAGAATATTATTAGAAGCCAGCATCAACAACCGGGTTTCCGCCTGGGATTCCAACGACAAAGGCACGTGAACCGCCATTTGGTCACCGTCAAAGTCGGCGTTGAATGCCGGACACACCAAAGGATGCAATTGAATCGCCCGACCTTCCACCAAAATTGGTTCAAACGCTTGAATCCCCAAACGGTGAAGCGTCGGCGCCCGGTTCAGCATCACTGGATGTCCCTCAATCACCTCTTCCAGTACATCCCAAACGCTCTCATCGTTGCGCTGAATTAACTTTTTCGCCGCCTTGATATTGTTCACCAATCCCTGACGAATCAAGCGGTGAATCACAAACGGCTGAAATAACTCAATCGCCATTTCCCTCGGCAAACCGCACTGGTGAATTTTGAGTTTTGGCCCGACTACAATTACCGAACGTCCGGAATAATCTACCCGCTTTCCGAGCAAGTTCTGACGGAAGCGACCCTGCTTCCCTTCAATAATGTCAGACAAAGACTTCAAAGGCCGGTTATTTGCCCCAACAACCGTGCGCCCCCGACGCCCGTTATCTATCAAAGCATCAACCGCCTCTTGCAGCATCCGCTTTTCATTGCGGACAATAATTTCCGGAGCCAAAATTTCCTGCAACCTTGCCAAGCGGTTGTTGCGGTTAATTACCCGACGGTACAAATCGTTTAAATCCGAAGTCGCAAACCGACCCCCATCCAGCTGCACCATCGGACGTAAATCCGGCGGAATCACTGGAATCACCGTCAGCACCATCCACTCAGCCTTCGCGCCTGTGGCGATAAAATTATCAATCACCCGCAGCCGCTTAATCAGCTTCGCCCGCTTCTGACCTTTCGCATTGGCAATTTCTTCCCGCAGTTGCTCGGCTTCAGCGTCTAAATTAATATCTTGCAGCAAGCGTTGCAGCGCCTCTGCCCCAATACCTACTTCAATTCCCGTCAATTGGGAATCTTCGCTGTAAAGCTGATCCTCAATTTCCATCCACTGGTCTTCCGACAGCAGTTGCTTATAACTGAGGTTGTCCGCATTACCTGGATTGAGAACAACGTAAGCATTAAAATAGACAATCTGCTCCACATCCCGCAGCGGCATATCCAGCAGAATCGAAATGTAGCTTGGAATGCCCTTTAAATACCAAACGTGAGCCACAGGAGCCGCCAACTTAATGTAGCCCATGCGATGCCTGCGGACTCTTGATTCGGTTACTTCTACACCGCAGCGCTCGCAAACAATTCCTCTGTGGCGGACTCTTTTATACTTACCGCAATGACACTCCCAATCTTTAGCAGGACCAAAAATCCGCTCGCAAAACAAGCCATCCATTTCCGGCTTGAGCGTGCGGTAATTAATAGTTTCTGGCTTCGTTACTTCTCCAACCACTTGACCGTTTGGTAGCGTTCTTTCGCCCCACTGGCGAATCCGCTCTGGAGAAGCAATGCCAATTTTAACGTAGTCAAATCTCTGTTCTAGTTTTGCCATTGCGATATTCGTAATTGGTAACTGGTAATTGCAAGAAAAGCTAATAGCCAATCGCAAGAAAAGCTAATTGTTTTTACCATTAGCCATTAGCGATTAGCTATTAGCCCATTAGATTTCTTCTTCTTCCAAATCCTCTCTGGTGAGGGATTCATAGGTGGGTTTGCTCGGAGTGCGGCGGTTGGACAGATCTGCCATTAGATCGACCTCTACATCGCGGCTGCTACCGTCTTCTAAAGTTTCCACTTTGTGAACGGCAATATCTAATCCCAAAGATTGCAATTCCCGCATCAGCACCTTGAACGACTCAGGGGTTCCAGGACGAGGAATCGCTTTGCCTTTAACGATCGCATTCAACGCTTCATTCCGCCCCTGCATATCGTCCGACTTCACCGTCAGCAACTCCTGCAAGGTATAAGCCGCCCCAAAGGCTTCCAGCGCCCACACTTCCATTTCTCCAAACCGCTGACCCCCTTGTTGCGCCTTACCGCCCAAAGGCTGCTGCGTAACCAAAGAATACGGCCCCGTAGACCGGGCGTGGATCTTGTCGTCCACCAAGTGAACCAGTTTCAGCATGTAAGCCACACCTACCGTCACGGGTCGGTCAAACGGTTCCCCAGTCCGTCCATCAAATACTTGGATTTTCCCGGCATTATCTGGGTTAAACAACCAAGGTTGGCTAGTCTCTTCCCGCGCTTGCATCAGCTTGCCGTGAACTGTCATCCGCGACGCTTCCGCCCCGTACCGTTCGTCAAAGGGTACGATTTTATACCGCACGCCCAAACACCTGCCAGCCCAACCCAGCAAGCACTCAAACACTTGACCCACGTTCATCCGCGACGGCACCCCCAACGGGTTCAGCACGATATCCACCGCTGTTCCATCGGGCAAATAGGGCATATCTTCAATCGGCAGAATCCGGGAAATAATCCCTTTATTCCCGTGGCGTCCCGCCATTTTGTCCCCGACTTGGATTTTGCGCTTCTGGGCGACATACACGCGCACTACCATGTTCGCGCCGGGGGGCAGTTCGTCGCCTTGTTCCCGCGTAAACACCCGCACGTCTACCACGCGCCCTTTTTCCCCGTTGGGAACCCGCAGCGAGTTATCCCGCACGTCCCGCGCTTTTTCACCGAAAATCGCCCGCAGCAGTTTTTCTTCTGGCGGCTGATCTGATTCGCCCTTGGGCGTCACCTTGCCGACCAGAATATCCCCTGATTCCACCCAAGCACCCTTGCGGATAATCCCGGTTTCATCGAGTTGTCTGAGGGCATCTTCCCCGACGTTGGGAATTTCCCGCGTAATTTCTTCCGGGCCTAACTTGGTTTGTCGCGCTTCGATTTCGTACTTCTCGATGTGGATGCTGGTGTACACATCGTCATAAACCAAGCGTTCGCTGATCAGGATCGCGTCTTCGTAGTTATAGCCTTCCCAAGGCATGTAGGCGACTAGGATATTGTTGCCCAAAGCGATTTCGCCGCCTTCGGTTGCCGAACCGTCTGCGAGGACTTGTCCCGCCACTACGCGATCGCCTATCTTCACCAAAGGACGCTGATTCAGACAAGTATCCTGGTTCGACCGCTGGTACTTCTGCAACTGGTATTCAATTTCATCCGGTCGAGCCGCAACGCCAGTCGAAGAGACAAAAGCCTCTTCATCGACCTCTCCCTCCAACTCTTCCGCCTTCAGCGTCCTGACGCGAATCCGTTCCGCATCCACATAGCTGACAATCCCGTTCTGCTTGGATACGATCACCATCCCCGAATCTCGCGCCGCTTGGGCTTCCAAACCCGTCCCCACCAGGGGGCGCGTCGGCTTCAGCAACGGCACAGCTTGCCGCTGCATGTTCGATCCCATCAGCGCCCGGTTCGCATCGTCGTGTTCCAAAAATGGAATCAGCGAAGTAGCCACCGAAATAATTTGCACCGGCGACACCGCCACAAAATCCACCTGGTCTTTTGTCGTGGTGGTGAAGTCTTGCCGATAGCGCACCGGAACGGTTTCATCCATTATCATCCCGTTTTCGTCTATGGGAATATCCCCCGGCGCTACTCGCCTATCGTCCTCTTCATCCGCCGTCATATACAACGGCACTAAATCCTTCCGCACGCGGGCATTTTCCACCCGCCAGAACGGCGTTTCCAAAAAGCCGTACTGATTCACCCGTGCGTGGGTCGCCAGCGAACTAATCAACCCCGCATTCGGCCCTTCCGGCGTTTCAATCGGACAAATCCGCCCGTAGTGGGAAGGGTGAATATCCCGCACGGCAAACCCCGCCCTTTCCCGCGTCAGACCTCCTGGACCAAGCGCAGACAACCGCCGCTTGTGGGTCAACTCCGCCAGCGGATTAGTCTGATCCATAAATTGGGACAGCTGGGACGAGCCAAAAAACTCTTTAATCGCCGCCACCAAAGGCTTCGGGTTGACCAAACTCGCTGGAGTCAGGGCTTCCGCATCGGAAACCGTCATCCGCTCCCGAATAATCCGCTCTAAGCGGTTTAAGCCTACCCGCACTTGGTTTTGCAGCAACTCGCCCACGCTGCGTACCCGCCGGTTACCCAAGTGGTCGATATCGTCTGTATTGCCGATATCAAACTCGAGATTAATTAAATAATCAATTGCCGCCAGAATATCTTGAGGCGTCAGCACCCGCGTCGTATCCGCAATCGTCAAGCGTAGTTTCCGATTCAGCTTATAGCGACCCACCCGACCCAAGTCATACCGTTTCGGGTCAAAAAAGCGCGAATCGAGCAACTGCTGCCCTCCTGACACCGTCGGCGGCTCCCCTGGACGCAGCTTGCGGTACAGTTCCATCAGCGCTTCTTCTTCGCTCGGATTGCCTTCTTTTTCCAAAGTTTTTTGGAAATATTCTGGATGTCTGAGGGCGTCAAAAATTTCATTATCCGTCAGCGCCAGCGCCTTCAGCAGCACCTGCGCCGACAGCTTGCGGGTTTTGTCTATTCGCACCCACACCAGGTCGTTTTTATCGGTTTCAAACTTCAGCCACGCTCCCCGGTTGGGAATTAGCGATGCGCTGTAGGTGCGGCGTCCGTTCTTATCAACTTCGGATTTGTAGTAAACTCCGGGACTCCGGACGATTTGGTTGACGATTACCCGCTCGGCACCGTTGATAATAAACGTACCCCGGTCAGTCATTAACGGCAGGTCGCCGATAAATACTTCTTGTTCTTTAATTTCCCCGGTTTCTTTGTTAATCAACCGGGTGGGCACGTACATCTGCACCGCATAGGTGCTGTCGCGGCGCTTGGCTTCATCCACATCGTACTTGGGCCGCTTGAGCTTGTAGTCTTTGCCCATGAAGTGCAACTCTAGCTTGCCCGTGTAGTCGGTAATCGGCGAAAAGCTGTTGAGTTCTTCTATCAGTCCCTCTTCCAGGAACCAGCGAAAGCTTGCCCGCTGAATCTCTACGAGGTCTGGTAGCGTGACAGCTAGTTCGGTTACAGTCAGATTGGTCATGCGTCTCCTGTTGCTTTTATAGATTGCGGGGAGCTTCTTTGGGATGCTATGTTCTAAACAATCGAGCAATTTTAACCGTAGTGCCTGCCCTTGTGTAGGGTAGGGTGAGTCATCTTACCTACGCTTTTGTTTGTCGTCGCTGCCAGGGGCGTGACGGTTTAGCACCTTGCCCTAGCGGGGATAATTTTACCCTTATCGGTCGTTAGCAATGGAATTTATGGGGAAACTCTGGTTTTTAACGTTTCCTTTCGCCTGTATCTGTATTTGAATAAGTTAAACGAACCGGACGTACAAGCATACGCCCCTTTTTCCAAATTCCTCCAGCCAGTTGGCGTGCATGTTTAGTTCCACAGCTTGTGGTACAGTGGCGGTAAATTGTGGCGCGAGGGTGGCTGTCCCAATCGAGCGAACTCTTGTATTGATCGCAGTTTCACCTCTAAACATTATGGCGCAAGCTGTCAATGATTGACGTACTCTTGGGGCTTTATTTCCAAAGTTTTTAGTTCCGAGTCTGAAATTGGCAATTTCTTCTCGGAACTTGGACGGTTTTCCCCTATATTACTGTAGCACTCAGCACTCCACGGGTACTGAAAGGGCAAAAAGTTTACTAGCATTCTCTGTGGTTTGGCGGGCGAATTCTGGGAGGGAAATACCCCGCAGGCGTGCTACTTCTTCGGCTACGTATAGCACATAAGCGGGTTCGTTGCGCTTGCCGCGTTTGGGCACGGGAGCTAAAAACGGGCAGTCCGTCTCGACTAATAAACGCTCTGAAGGAACCATGCGTGCTGATTCCTGGATCTGGGTAGCGTTTTTGAAGGTGACGATGCCGCTAAAGCTGATGTAAAAACCCAAGTCAAGGAACCATTGCGTTTCCTGGGGGTTACCTCCCCAGCAGTGCATGACTCCCCGCACGGCTCCCTTTTGCTGCCATTGCTTTAGCAAGATTTCCCGCATCCGCTCTGCTGCGTCGCGGCAGTGGATTATTACTGGTAAATCCAGTTTTCGGGCTATATCGAGCTGGGCGACAAATGCCGTTTCCTGAATTGTTTGGTTGTTGGCTTTGTAAAAGTCCAGTCCTGTTTCGCCGATAGCTACGACTTTGGGGTCGGATGCGGCTAAAGATAAAATTTCCTCAGCCGATGCTCCTGTCCACTTGTCGGCATCTAAAGGATGCAAGCCAACGGCAAAAAACACTTCCGGAAACTGCTTGGCGATCGCAGCGATGCTGCCAAATTCCGCTGGTTCGACGCAGGAATGCACTAAATAAGTCACACCCGCCTCGCGCCACCGCTGCCTTACTTCATCCAAATCGGATTTAAACACATCAAAGTTGATGTGTACGTGGCTATCGATCAACTGCATAGCGGGTTATGAGTTATGGTTTCGGTTTGGGGTTGGCGCTAACCTACCCCATTATCCCAGGGCTAACGACTAACCTGGTGCGTTACGCGCCAAGCGCTTCGCACCCTACGCAGCACTTGCTGGGGCTGATTTTTCTTTTTGGCGTCTGAGTGCTGCCGCCAAGCGAGATTTTTTCCGCGCCCCGTTGTTGGGATGCAGTACTCCTCGCTTGACTGCTTTATCGATTTTGCTGTAAGCAGCTGCCATGTGCTGCTTAACTTCAAGAAGCAATTCTGGGCTTGGACTTGCCCCATAAGATTCTACTGCCACAAAGTATTTCTTCATCAGCGTTTTTACCGCTGACTTGTAAGCTTTGTTACGCAAGCGATTGCGTTCGGCTATTTTTACGCGCTTGATTGCAGACTTAGTATTTGCCACTGCTTAAACCCGAAGCAACTCTACCTAGTTGAAGCTAACCTTCAAAATCCTGGAAAAACTAATATAGCATCTATGTCACCAGTATAGCGATCCCGACAGAAATCCAGGTTAAGCTATAGAAACGAGTAGGGGTTAGGTAGTGGGCAAGCGGTAGTAGGTGGTAGACACACAAACCCACTACCCTCAACCCTCCCCCCTGACTCACTACCTACT
>DNGJ01000140.1:44131-48888 GCA_003486305.1 Cyanobacteria bacterium UBA11371 | reverse complement strand
AATTGATACCGCAACACTCCAACCAAACCAATAAATCCGTTCAATCTGGCGGTAATTGAAACGTTTTTTAGATGATGCGGGCGATCGCTGCTGTTGATTTTACAGCGTGCGATCGCCTTTCGATTCTTAGTTCTGGCTGGTTAGATCGAACACCACCTTAAACAAAACATTCGGCACTTTCCGCCGCAAAAACTGAAAATGCCCATCAGCATCAGAACGACTGCGAAAGCGGGCTATGATTGCCCATTTTTGGTTCGGTAATAGGCGAGCAATTGCCCAGTAGTGCAAGCGTTGTCGATAAGCCATAATGGAATTTACCTCCATTTAATAACGGAGCCAGAGCCAGCACACCGAAGCCTGAGAAACTAACGAGTGCTGGCTTTTGACTTTGGTGCAGTTACACCAATATCATTTTAGGAGACTTGTTACCTAAGAGACAAGTCTCTTTAGTAATAATATTGGGTATAAGTCACTTTGTGGCCTATGTTTGAGATCGGAAGCCATGCTTGATATAAAGTGACCCAAGACACCCTGAAGATTTACATTGACAAAGCTCTAAAGCTGAGGTTCAAATCCCTGTGTGCTTTACAGGACAAGGATATGAGCAAGGTTGCGTCAGAATTAATAGCAGTCTGGGTGAGGCAGAACGATCCGTCCTTCCAGGCATCCGATCAGCAGGATGATGAGGTGGATGGGACAAGCGGGTAAAGCACTCAGGGAAGTGTTAAAAGCATACGGCATCAGCCAAAACAAACTAGCAGTCGCAATGGGTATCGAAAGATCTGCGGTGTACAAATGGGTTCACGAGGAGAGAGATCCCACAGCCGAGACTGTGGTAGGAATAGTCAAAGCGTTGAGAAATATGAACTCAGAAGCCGCAGAAACATTTATTAAGCTGTATTTAGGTGACTCAACTCAAGATGAAGGCTCAGAGTAGTTATGCCGAAAAAGCCTGCTCCACGATCAGAAGATCAACAGTCGCATTTGAAGAAGCTCAGGGAAGAACTGGGTATCAGCCAAGAAGATCTGGCGCGCGAGTTGGGCGTTTGATCGCAAACGATCAGCCGATGGGAACTAGGCAAGAACGTACCTACATTCACCGTCAAGCAAATGAAAGCCTTAGATCGATTGCTGAAGTCGATCGGCAAATCGATTAGCGAGTTGCCGGATTACTTATGATGGATGGGATAGCGATCGCCCAACATAGGACAAGCAAGGAAAGCTCTTAGGGGTTATCAACGATTTCAAATTCAAACGCCACCCGCGACAATAGGCAAAGAAACTGTCTATCAATCAGAAAAGATGAGCAAACTGTCGCGGCGCAAATTTACTCAGTTAATCCTTCAATTCGCAGCTGCTGCGGGTATTATCAATCTCGTACATAAAGCCAAATCTTGGGCGGCGGGAGGACAAGCGCAACAAGACTGGATTCCAGAGAATACGTGGGTGTTTGCTGTGGGAATTCTGGAATGGAAACATCCTGATGTTTGGGCACCTTTCCCGGATGCAGTTGAAGGGCGTTTCGATCAAAAGCTGGTTAATTTCTTCCGGTCAAAAGGCGTTCCCTCTGACCAAATCGTTTACTTGGAAGATCGAGGGGCAACCTTAAAAGAAATTACGACAAAATTACCCCAACTTTTATCTAATACCAAAGAAGGTGACCTGCTAATCTTTTATTTTGCCGGTCACGGAGATTGGGATTCTGATTCTGACGAACACTACTTTATCAATTACGATGCTAACGCCGAAGACCGAGATAACTACTGGTCTATTTCCTCAATTTTTGATGAGATTGAAAATAACTTTAACGGTTCAAAAGTGTTGCTGTTAGCAGATTGTTGCTACTCAGGCGGTTTAATTGACGAACTGAAGCAAAGAAAAACAAAGCTTTCTTATGCTTGCGTAACTTCTGCCTACTCGCACAACACTTCAACCGGGGAGTGGACGTTTACCAAGTCGTTGTATCAAAGCTTGCAGGGCGATCCAAAAGTAGATAAAGACGGCGATCGCATAGTTTCTTTATCCGACTTTTCTAAATATGCCGAACTAGAAATGGCATTTATCGAAGAACAGAAGTCGATGTTTTACACCAAGAATAATTTTGACCCCCAAATGCGACTAGCAAGCGTATCGGGTCAATCTCACCCAGATATTGGCAAGCACGTAGAAGTAAAATACGAGGGTGAATGGTACAAAGCCAAAATTTTAGAAACAAATAACAGTCAATTCAAAGTCCGTTACATCGAAGGCGATTGGGAACCAGAATGGGTAAAACCCCAGCAAATTCGCCCCTATCAACCCAAAATGTTTGCGATTGGTGCGAAAGTAAAAGTAAAAGATGATGAGGAAAAGTGGTATAATGCAACCGTAAAAAAAGCCTGGTACGGGCTTCATTTTATCAGTTACGACGATTATTCCGAAACTTGGGATGAATGGGTGGGAAGCGATCGCATTAAACCAAGAAATTGACATTTCCGATCGATTACCCACGATCAAGAGCCGGGACACGGCAAGATCAAAGTTATTTGTTTGTTCGAGATATCTCTGATGCCGTGTCCCTACGCAATCAAGGGGTGGGGTTTTTTATTATGGGCAATTCAACGGACATTATATCATATGATGTCCGGTTGCATCGGTAGCGAAAACAATATGGCTTGGGAGACAAGGAAGACAAGGAGGACAAGGAAGTATTGGTGAAAAGCTCGCACTTGCACAACCGATGCTAGCGGAAATGATATCACAAGATCCCCCAGGCTAAAGCCTGGGGCTATACAAACCAAGCCCGCCTGCGCGGGCTAAAATTTTTACAGGCTGCTCTGGCAGCCAAAGTTTGTGTAGCCACACGCTTAAGTCGATCAAGGGCGACAACCCGATAGTATACCGTGCAAGTTGACAACCTTTCCAATCACAGCGATCGCAGGCGCAGCAAATCCCATCGCCTCAACTTGCGCCACAATCGTTCCCAAAGTCCCCAACAATTCTTCTTGTTCCGGTCGAGTTCCCCAACGCACCAACGCCACAGGGGTTTCCTCACTTAACCCAGCACCCAGTAGTTGTTCGGCGATGTAGGGTAAATTGTGAATCCCCATATAGATCACAATCGTTTCCGATCCGCGCGCGATCGCATTCCAATTCACCTCTGGACGATACTTACCCGCAGACTCATGCCCTGTAACAAAAGTTACCGACGAACTATACCCCCGATGGGTCAAAGGAATACCAGCATAGGCAGGAGCGGCAATCCCCGAAGTAATACCGGGCACCACCTCCACCGGCACACCCGCAGCGACCAAATCTTCCATTTCCTCGCCGCCGCGACCAAAAATGAACGGATCGCCGCCTTTTAACCGCACCACAATTGCTTGCGTCTGCGCTTTTTCGATCAATAACTGAGTAGTTTCTTCCTGCACCAACGAGTGACGCCCGCGACGCTTACCCGCATCGATTTTTTCAGCTTGCGGATTAATCATCGCCAGAATTTCCGGACTCACCAAAGCATCGTAAACCACCACATCCGCACAAGCCAAAATACCCTTTCCCTTCAGCGTCATCAAACCCGGATCCCCAGGTCCTGCACCCACCAAATAAACCTTACCCACACAAGTTCTTTCCTCTTTCTTCGTGTTCTTCGTGTCTAAAACGCTAGCGCGTTTCGCTTCGCTATCGCGGTTCATTCTCTAACCAAATCTAAAATCAAATCTGCCAACTCAGTACTTGCACCGATAGGCGCCCTCAGACTGAAATCTACAGCCGGTAATTCTTGGGAGATTACATCAACAGCACTCGCGATCGCATCCGCGATTCCACCGGGAAACAAAAAGTAAGGTATGATGCATATCTTTTTTTTTCCTGCGATCGCCAACTCTTTTACCCGCGACTCCAAACTCGGAGGTATAGACCAATACGCAGGAATCGCGCCCAAACAAGCAGCCAACTCCTCCACCGGCTGGTTACCGTTGGGGCGACGACTACCGTGGGATAGCAAAATCTTCCCCTCTGCATCAAGAGAAGATATTTGATTGGCAAACAACCGTCCCAAATTTGGATGAACGCCCAAATGAGGCCGAATCTCGATCGGCAAGTCTAACTTTAATCTGGCGATATCCACTTCAGAGGGAATATCTTCCATCACGTGTACCCCCGGTAAGAGAAACAAGGGTACAATTTGGACGCGGTTTAACTGGGATGCGATCGCCTGTTTACCAAATTCTTCAATTTGCCGGTGTAAAGGCAGGGGAGCCAGTTCTAGGCAAGCCGTGCCTACGCAATTGCCACTTCCCAACTTCTGGGATACCAAAACAGCCAACTTCTCGACCTCGGCTTGAGGCCGAGGGTCGCGACTGCCGTGGGATACCAGTAGATAGGCAGATGGCGATTTCAAGAGCCTGTCAGTGAATTTCCGTTGCAAGTTGATCTCAATAACACCCTAGCGTTGCAGCAAAAATAATTTTGTATCAATTACTTCTAAATTTCTATATTTTAAATATTTTAATCAAAAAAGAGCCAAAGGGGTAATCGCTTTTTAAACGAACCGCCATAGACGCTAAGCTCGGCTTCCCGCTCTCTTAGACGCCAAGTACGCCAAGAACAAGAAGAGAGAGAATAGAAGGGATAAGCGGATTTGGTCGATGGCGCTTTTGATTGGGCTACCAACCTGAAAAATAACAGGCGTTGCTGAGTAGGGGCACGGCGGGCGTCAGTTTTGTCGCAGTTGTCAAAACTTTTTTGCTGCGATGCCCCAAAGCGCGGATTGCAGG
>DNGJ01000140.1:23558-43784 GCA_003486305.1 Cyanobacteria bacterium UBA11371 | reverse complement strand
AAACTTTTTTGCTGCGGTGCCCCTACAATGCCAACATCAGACGATTGTTAACGCTCTGCTAAAGGTTGAGCAATATATTTGAAAGTCGGTTCCTCATTCCAAGGTCCGCGTTCGTCTTTACCAGAGGTAGTGGGTGTAATTGTTTCCTCTTTACCGCCTTGGGACAAATTAAAGTAAAGATCGACGGTTTGATCTGGCTGAATATTGCCAAAGAAAGGATCGGTCAGCTTACCCAAGGACTCCAGACCTTTCATAAACATTTGGGTATGGGAAATTTCCCGCGTTAGCAGAAACACAAGCGCATCTTTGGTGCCTTTATCGGGAGCCATTTTAATCAACTCTTCATAAGTTTGACGCGCTCCGGCTTCTGCGGCAACATTCGCCCGCAGATCGCGCACTAGATCGCCGCCTTCGTTGATGTAAGCTGCCGTCCAAGCCACGCCCTGACTATCTAAAAAATGTGGCCCCATACCGCGAACGGCAAATAAAGTACTCCTAAAAGCTTCGGTTTGATCGACGTTTTTAGTGTGTTGTTCGATTAGCCTGCCAACTACTTCTAAATGGCTAAACTCTTCGATAGCGATATCTTGGAGCATGTCCCGAATCCCGGCATTTTCGCAATGAAAAGACTGCACCCAATATTGTAGTGCTGCGGTTAATTCTCCCGTTGCTCCACCAAATTGTTCTAGCAGAAGTTGAGCAAAACGGGGGTTCGGTTCGACGATATCTACCGAATGCATTAATTGTTTTTTGTGAAACAACATAAATCAATAACCTCGTGCCTTAATACTGAAAAAGCTACCGAATTGGATAATTTGTATCCAGCTTGACCTACATTGGTAGCTTATCGCAGGCTTTCAAGTGAATCTTGGCTCTGGAGATAGAATTAGTCGTGGCGGTATCTCTATCTGAAGATAGGCACTAAGTAGTAATATCATGTTCGGTAATAAGCGTTGTGTAACTGCTAATTGCTGATCGCTAATGGCTGCTCTCTGGCAATTAGCAATTAGCAATTAGCAATTAGCAATTAGCAAAAGTTGGGTTTAGTACCTCAACCCAACCCCAAAAGAAACCCGGTTTTTTAGAAAAACCGGGTTTCTTTTGGGGTGTGAATTCTTGCCTGCTGATTTAGTTGCTAGAAGCTTGGACAAAGCCGAGGGTTAGACTATCGTGGGCGAGGAAGTGAGCTAAGTGAAATGCTCTATCTTCGGTTTCCATCAGTATTTTTTCATACAGATAGCGAGTGGCGCGATCGCCTAAACTTTCCGCTTGTCCTGCTTGGCGGCGAATTAGCTGAATCATCGCTTGTTCGGCTTCCAAGTCGTGCTGTACCATTTCCCGACAAGAATAAACCCCATCTGCTTCTGGTGTAAAGCAGCACAATTCCGCCAGTTTGGTGAAGCTAGCTGCGGGGACGCCGCCTAACCCGTTCATCCGTTCGCCAATTTCGTGAACGTGTCCTTGTACTTCTTCGTAGCTTTCTTCAAAAAATTTGTGCAGCGAGTAAAACTCAGCCCCTTCCACCACAAAGTGATGCTTCTGGTATTGCAGGTAAAGCGCCTGAAAACTCGCCAGCGCGATATTGAAACCTTCACAGACAGGTGTTGTTACCGAGTGGTCGAATAAAACCGGATTGTCATACACCCTGTCAATCGAGCGTAGTATACCCTGAGTTTGCGACATGGTTTTTTCCCTTGTTATCCGAAGTTTCCGGCTCAATTTCTTTAACTTTATCACTCTTTATTTTGGCGTCAATATCCAGTCGGCTGCTTAAAAGGATTTATTTTCAATAATTAACAAAACCTTAAGCGAGCGCTGCACCAGGCTATCAAGTAATGGCATTGGCAACAGCTAAGCGGGTGAGTAAATTGCAATTAATTCACAATAAGAAAATAGGAAAATTTTTCTCCAGGTGCTGTCGTCAAAGGATTTGACACGCTTCCAGCTTGGCTTTTAGCGTTGCAGCGTGACGCGACAATTGAGTACCACTCGCCCAACTCCACGAAGGCAGGTGTCCTAGTGGGGCAGAATCGCGAAATTGCAAGTAAGAACGAAATTGTTTGTAGGGTAGCCAACCTATGCTAGTGCAGAACTTGCCAAAGTCTTGTTCGACGCTATCGTAGATTTGCTTTTGCACGCTGAAACCAAAGCGCGCTTGACTGTACTTTACCCAGAGTTGATTAATTGTTTGCAAATCTTCGCCAGGAAATCGATCGATCTCGCTGGCTTGAATATAACTGCGGGGTGATTTTTCCAGCGCTTCGCACAGAAGCGCCCAAGTTTCTTCGTCTGCTTGTTCCCATTTACCGGCTGCGAGTAAACGCTGTAAGTGCGTGTAATCGATTCCCACTGCGGAATTTAAAACGTCCCCAAGGGGCCCAGCAGCATATCGCCGCCAGAGGTTGGTTATTAAGTTAGGTTGTTTGGGTGGCGGTAATGATTTCTTCTGTGCGGCTGGCGCGGGCGTCAGCGATCGCAGAACTTCATCGGCAGATTTGTAACGCAAGTTGAGGGGATGTTGCAGTAATTTATCTAGGATACGGGCTAAGCGATCGCTCACCATTGTACCGTTAAGCAAAAAATCGCGCCAAACCCAACGATGATTGGAAAAATCAAATAACTCAAACGGAGAAACCCCCGTCAACAAGTGAATGCAAGTCACCCCCAAACTGTATAAATCGCTAGCAGGTAAAGCTTTGCCCTTTTCTTGTTCGGGGGACATATATCCGGGAGTGCCTACAGCTGTGCCGGTGTGAAATAAAGCCGACTCAGTAATCTGTTTCGCGACGCCAAAATCGATCAGAACGAGTTTCCCATCCTGACTTTGGCGCATAATATTGCCCGGTTTAATATCGCGGTGAAGTACCTTGCGATCGTGGATAAATTTCAGCACTGGCAGTACACCTTGCAGTAGTTCCAAAATCTGAGTTTCGGTGAAATTCCCTTTGTGCAATTCTCGTTCTAGAGTCTGCCCCTGAATAAATTCTTGTACCAAATAAAGTTGCTTTTGCTGTTCAAAGTGCGCCAGCAGCGTCGGAATTTGAGGATGCTTACCCAACTCATCTAAACGCTGCGCTTCTTGGTGGAATAATTGAGTCGCTTTTTTTAAAGCTAAACTGCCTTTATTTTGAAGATAAAGTTGCTTAATAACGCAGCGGGGTTTAGAAGGAATCTGTTCGTCCACGCCCAAAAAAGCTCTGCCAAATCCCCCCCTACCAATCGGTTGAATCGGACGATATCGGTCTATTAGCAATAATCTAGCACCACAACTGTGGCAAAATTTAGCGTTATCCGGGTTTTGGGGGTTGAGGCATCCAGGGGTAACGCAGTAGTTCATAGTCAGGTCTAAAAACAGACTCTACGTACCCAATGTATCCCCATCCCACCGAGTTGTAAAGTAAGTTCTGGTGTCTGCAATTATGGCAAAAGGGAGAGGTGTTAGTATCTCTCCTAATTTTTTTGAACTCTGGCTTTTTTAGACTTGATTTTTCGATTCATTAGATAGCTCTTTTGAGAGAGCCGTCTGCGTACAATTCTAGCGGGATCAATTCAAGTTTACCCTTGACTAATATTTTGGAGTAAACGATTTTAACCAATGGCGATTGGTTGTGGTTATAGCGACTAGCCATATAAACCTCCGCGAACTTACAAACCTGGAAAACTATGGAAATTTTTGATTCGTTTAGCCTTTATATTGACAAGATAAGACTGATGTGTTAAAAGTAAATCAATCTTAAGCTGGAAAAATAGCTAGATCAAGGCTCTTTCGCGAGAAATAGAAAAGCGGGGAGTAAGTATTCCCCAAAGAAGATAATTTTGGCAAGTCAAAACATACTACTGCTTTTGAGCTTGGTAGGTATAGAATTTGTGGAAAACAGCCAGAGTTTCAAACTGGTAACCAGGCAGGAAAGGGCCGATAGAAAGTTCTGTGCGATAAATGGTAAAGAAAATAAAATTAAGTTGGTCGGTATTATTGGCGATCATTTTTTGTAGTTGAGGACGCCCAACATCGACCAGGGATGTGCAGTAACTTGGGAGAATTTCGCCGAAATCTTCAGGGGCTTGGGTGCAGACGTTATCTTTGAGGTAGGCGGTCAGCTGAGCGATCGCATACTCCTCGTACTGGGTCTGGCTGGGGTTTGCGATCGCCATCGTCCCCCCGACAACAGCCAGAAGCCCAATCAGAGCGGTTTTGAGCAAATTCAACTTGTGCATGGGATTTGAGACTGTACCCGACGGATGCCTGCATTCCAGATTAGCTGATATTTTCGAGTACCCCCTAGATCAATTTCCGATCCTTGTGCTATATTAGGTAATCGCAATGGCGAGCGTAGCCAAGTGGTTAAGGCAGTGGATTGTGGTTCCACCATTCGGGGGTTCGAGTCCCCTCGTTCGCCCTTCTTCTAGAGCTTTGCAACCCTCACGCCTCAAGCCTTTGGGTACAATAATCCTATCTTTTTCACATCTCTATCGGGCTTTAACCAAGCCCTAATAACCCGAGAAATTTAGGGAAGATTTAGGGAAGCTGTGACACCAAAAAATCGACTGGCGGAAGTTAATGCTGAACTCAAAGCGGCAAATATCGGCGTGCAACTTCGTCAATAAGGAAATAGTTTGTACCTGAGGGCAACGTTACCACCCAAGCCCGGTACTCAAAAACAACAGCCGCATCAGCAGGAAATCGCGCTGGGAATTTATGCTAACCCAGCTGGATTTAAACGAGCTAAAGCTGAGGCAATTGTCATAGGAGGATTGTTAGCTTGCAAGGAGTTTTCCTGGGAACCTTATTTGAAACAAAATTCTGTTTCAGCAACTCCAAAAACTTGTCGCGAGTGGGCAGAAGAATTTGAACAAGATTACTTCACCCGTCGCGCCCGAACGCCCAAATCAGAAACAACATTTCGAGAATATCGGTTAGTTCTTCATCGATTACCTGCTGACGCACCACTAACTGCGGAGGTGATGAAACAGCTAATCTTTGCGACGCCTCCAGATACCCGCACCCGCAAGCGAGTATGCAGCGTCATGAAACAACTAGCAACGCTGGCAGAAATTGAACTGGAAGTCAAAGCTTACGTAGGATCTTATTCTTCAGCCAAAGCCTTGCCCCGCAACCTGCCAGAAGATGCTTTAATTGCCGAGTGGCGATTCTGCTTCGCAGACGCTTCGCGATCGCACATCACCAATCGAGCATGGCAATGGGTGTATGGAATGCTGGCTGTCTATGGACTGCGACCCCATGAAATATTTAACCTCGATCTGGAAAGCTTGCGATCGGGCGAGAAAGTTTTGAACATATTAGACGGTAAAACAGGCAGTCGGCGCGTGTGGCCTTTCCCCTTAGAATGGTGGGAGCGGTGGCAGTTGTGGGATGTATACCTGCCAGCGGTAACGGGTCAGTGCAATGCTGATTACGGACGACGAGTGCAACAGTTTTTCAAGCGTTCAGGCATTCCGTTTCGACCTTACGATCTGCGGCACGCCTGGGCAGTCAGAACTTTAGAGTATGGCCTAGATTTGACTTTGGCAGCTCAACAAATGGGTCACAGCGTTGCCATCCACACTTGCGTATATCACCACTGGATTTCAGAAAAACATCATCAAAGAGCTTTTGACGCATTGATGAGCAAGCCGAATAGACCTGCCGTGCCTTAAAAGTCTTGATTTTACGAGGGCTTTCGCCAGAGAGCAGCGCTCAGATTATCCAAAACGGGCGAAAGCCTTTTTTATCTGTCTAAAGTGAGATGCAAAGCGCGGGAACGAAAACCGAGCAATTGCGTCAAAATTCAGAGTATCAGAATGCCTACACATCGCAACTGCTGGCATTGTAGCAACGGTGCGATTGACGCTAGAGGCAGATTCGATCAACCCTTGCGATCGCCATTTGACAATAATTAAAAGCGATCGGTTCCATCAGGGATTGGATCGATCTCATTTTTGTCTTCCACTGCTACCCGTTATTGAGGATCAAGGCTTAAACTTGCTTGTATAAATGATGGTCAATCATCCTGTGGAAAAAATGCTGGAAAGCGGCTTAATATACAGTTAGACGGCTTAGGCGATTGCGAATTGCGAATAGTTCTATTAGACCTCTCCCACAAAGAAACTCAAGCTCTTTGATCTATGTAGGGGTGAAGCATTTGAGCGACTATTTAGGTTTGAAACCCTAGATTTGATCTCCAAATGCTTCACCCGTTCCAGGATCTAGGAACTCGCCCTACGCGATAATTTCTTTGTTGGAGAGATCTATTAGCCATTCGCCAGGGTGCGACTACCTAATCCACAATTACAGGAAGTTAGTCGTTAGGTAAGAAATACTATGTTGCAATATCCGGATTTGGGAAAACTGCTACAATGCCCCACCGATTCATCAGATTTAGGATGGACACTTTGTTTTATCGGGGACAGCCAACAAACAAAACTGGCAGAACTCGTACAAGAGTTAAAAGGTGATTTTTCCCAAACAGGTGATGGGAAGCAGATTTTATCTGGGTTCTCTTACTGGGGAATAGGACCAACCATAGCATGGGATAAAACTTGTGCCGATCCATTCTACCCAGTCATGAAAGAGAGTATACAATCGTTCAGATAACGATGGCGGCAAATCTACTCTAACAAGATAGATCCTCAAGAGTTTCACTATGTTAGTTTAGGTGTGGGTAATGGTAAAAAAGATTGCCATATTTTAACTTCCTTACTCGTTAAACAACCTAATTTGTTTTACTTTCCAGTCGATATGAGTGCGCCAATGTTGAGAATGGCTATTCAGGAGGTAACTGGAATAGAACAATTAATGCGTAGGCATATTCTACCAATTCAAATTGATTTTTCCGATCCAAGGAGAGTGGAAAACTTACGAAAACTACTCGATCAAATTGTGCCTAATCACCCTGTTTTGTTTTCCCTTCTCGGTAATACACTAGCTAATTTCCAGGACGATATGAGACTGTTAAAGATCCTTTCTAGATTGATGCGCGACAAGGACTTGCTGCTCATAGAAGTGGCAGCAACTAAAGACCTAGATAATCAGACTGTACAGGCGGCAGCAGCAGAATATGCAAGAATCGAATCTTTTAAGAAGTTTGTTACAAGTGCGTTGCTTCAAAATACTGATTTACATATTGACTTAGGCAATTTGATATTCCAGTCTTCTGTGGAAGACAATAAAGCAATTTTAATTAAGGTTATCTATCAAAATTCAACTAAAGAAACAATTCGAGTGATGTTACCAGATTGGTCATATACGGACTTTTTAAGCAACGATACAATTCGTTTGCTTCTAACTCGAAAATACACTTGTACAGGCATTGAAAAGATAATTTCGGAGAGCGGTTTAGCAATAGTTGATAGAAAAAATACCAGTTTTGAAAATGATTATAATACCAAATTTGGTATGGATTTACTATTAGTAAACCGTCCCTCTAGCAACAAACCTGGAAATAATAACGGAAATTCATTAGCGGACGCTGTTTGGTCTTAGTTCAAAGTATAGTGGGATATTGAAGAAAAAACCTTACCTAGACATAGCAGATAACTAGATGAGAAATTTTATAAGTATTTTGACTTTTTCTGCTTTACTTGTTGGACTAATCCTAGCAGCGATTTGGTTTCTAGCAAGTACAGGAGACTCAAGATTTGAACCAGCACTTACTGTCCTCGGATTATTCGCAACCTTAACCGGAATTTTTGCGGAACGGCAAGCGTCAGACTATGAGAGAAAGAGGGAATTATTACTGGCACTATATTGGGAGTTTGTGAAAAATGAAGAAATATTAAAAGATTCACAATTTAATCTAGATCCAGATAGGTTGGAGTTGACGTTTTTTAGATTAATTTTCCTCTTGATTACGGCGACTTTATGATTTTTAGTTAATCTGCACTTGCGGTCACCTGTGTTTAGCTGGAAGTTGCACCAGAAAGTGCAACTTCCCCTGAAAATTGAGCCACAACATTCACTTTTACGCTTCTGTCACTGTCTATGTGACAGTTGAGGGTGCGGAATGTGGGTTTTATCACTCGTTATCTCTGCTCAGTAGGCCACCAACTGTCCCGGCTCAGGTTGGTAGCCTTTTAACCTACTAAACAATCAATTGCAGTTCGCGGGAAATAACTTGAAGCAGAAATAACTGAGCCGTGTTGATAAAAAAGTGATCGCCAGGAAGCATGTGTAGTGAAAAACAATTACTTGTATGCTGCCGCCAAGCTTCAAGGTCATCCAGGTTTGTTTCGGGGTCTTGCAAGCCGCCAAAGACAGTAATAGGACATTTCAAAGGAGTTTTGCTCGCGTAAGCATAAGTTTCATCAATTGCTAAATCTGCTCGCAAAATCGGCATAAGTAATTGCATCATTTCCGGGTTATCTAGAACTGCCTTGGGTGTGCCATTAAGACGGTGTAATTCTGCCATTAACATCAGTTCGTTTAAGGCGTGAAGTGGCGCACGGTCAGGGATTTGAGGCGCTTGACGACCAGATACCAACAAGTGGACTGGTTCTAAATCGTAATCTTTGTAGAGCAGATGAGCTAACTCGAAGCATAAAAGCGCACCGAAGCTATGACCAAAAAAAGCAAATGGTTTGTCTAAGTATGGAAGGAGAGCTTCAGTTAGTGCTTGCAGGAGGGGCGAAAGCTTAGTAAATAGGGAATATCCCATTCTAGTTCCGCGTCCAGGAAGTTCGATCGGACAAACTTCTATAGTTGCGGGCAAATTTTCCTGCCAGGTGCGAAAGATAGAAGCTCCACCTCCGGCATAGGGAAAGCAAAATAAACGTAAACTAGCTTGAGGATTGTGTTTTGAATATACAATCCAAGAGTTAGTTTTTATTGGATTTATCACAGTATTTATCCCTCCATAAAACCTGGATATTGTTCTCAGATAATGAAACCTACAATTGCAGCAAAATTAGGGTTAAGCAAGTGGAAGATGGTTTATCTATCCACTTCAAAACTACAAGAGGATATTTGGTAAAAACCAACCATAGAATATCCAGATTTACACAAGAAGATCCAAAACGAAAGGACATGAGATGAGATGGTTTTCATAACGCGATCGCACTTTCAGTAGGAAGTAGTCTTTTCAAACAAATCGAGCAGGTCTTTTATTTTCTCAATTTGAGAAAGCTTAGCTGGAGGAATCTCGATTTTTAGCTGTTTCTGCGTTCGCAATATCACTGCAACAACTTCCAAAGAATCAGCTCCTAGATCGTAAACAATATTGTCAGTTTCTTGAATTTCTTTACCTTCTGCGACTTCTACTATTGTTTCGATATTTGACTTCAGTACAGAAAACATCTCGTTTCTATTCATTGCAATTTCCCTCTAATTTCAAAATTTTTGAAAATCCCAGGCAAATCTCTTGGTTATAAAGATAAACCTGGCACTATCTCTTTTTGGCAGGCATCAACCAAGTAAGACACTACACTATTGGCAAGATTTTCCATCGTTTCTCGACTGATTGAGGGGTCAGAAAAAAAGAAATTCAAAAATATTTTTCCAGCAAAATTAACGATCCCGGCATAAAAGACACCTCCATAGGCAGCCGATGCCATTGCCAAGTTTATTTCTTCTAGCTCAAATGAGCCATAAACTCTTGGTATGTCTGCTCGAGCATTACCAATCGTTACCGTCCATGCTGATAGATTAGGATTTGACAAAAAATTGTCAATCATTTTCCTTGATGCCATCAGCAATTGGCTTAAAGGAGTGCCACGTAACAATCCACTTTCAAGTTGTTGTTTGACATCCCGCGCTAATTCCCAGAATGATGTATCTGTTTTTATAGTGTGGTATGATGCGAGAAAAGAACTCAGCATAGCCATTTGTTCTTTTCTGACTACTGGTTCTAAAAGTTTCCGCACGTCCACAGTACTGCAACAGCTAACGGATATGTCTTTTATCTTCCCTGCTCTAATTTTTCTGGCAGCAGTCAACATCATCGCCGCACATAAAGCACCCTGTATCGTTGCCTTTTCATTTCTACAAGAATTTACAAGCTTTTGGGTAAACTCTTCATTGAGTTCCCTGTGAACCAAGCCAGTACGGCGTAACTCGAAGGGTAAGCAAGTTTCAAAACCCAGTGTTTTAGGTCGATACCAAAGCTGCTTCAACCCCGATTGCAACAAAAACAATAAGCCCTTCATTTTACCTCTGAACCCTTTTATGGTTTCGGGCAGTAGTTCTTCGAGAGATGGAAGTATAGGCAAGCTAGAGATATTGTCAATTGGCTCACCAGATGCAATCTTCTGACAGTAAGTTAATAGGTCTTGGTGCAGTCGAATGTTTGATGAGACATCTGTTATGCCGTGATGCAATGTTGTGATCAAATAACTTATACTTCGGTCATTTTCAGGGCGGAAAAAGACCGCTCTTATTAAAGATTTACTACTATCAATTTTCTCGTTCAACTCTTCCAAGACGACTTCTTGCCACTGATCGGAGTGCGGTTTATCTACAACGCGAAACGGAATTTTAGCTAGCCCTTCAGTTTCAAAGTGGAGGCTATCTAAAAACCCTACAATCCGATAATTAAGACGGGAATGACGAGACTGAACCAGTAAGAGAGCTTGTCTGAGAATTTCTTCAGTCAGAGGCCCCTTAATCCGACTAATCAAAACAACATTTGAAGAGCAAGCAACGCGGTTCAACACTTCAAATATTTGTTCGGTAGAGTTAAGCTTTTTGCTGTCAATCATGAGTCTCTCCAAGTTGGAACGTTTGACAAATTAACGTGACGGATACCAATAGACCAAGGGTCGAATTTAGGTTCCCCGCAGGCAAAATGCCTACTAGAGCAAGAAATCTGGCTCTTAGTCTATTAGACTTCTCCAAAAATAAATGCTCCCGCGATCGCCTTGGGGTAAAATGATTTCCATTAGACCTCTCCAATTATTCTTGTGGGGTGGGCGTCTCGCCCGCAGGGAAGGTAGTTATTGGAGAAGTCTAGTGTTTAACTTCTTCAGTTAACTTTTCTTAAGTAAATTTGACATTTGCTTGTTTAGCAGCCAAAACCTCATACTCTTTCCACGGACAACTGTCGATCGCTTACCTTCCAACTGCGGGCTTGTTGACGAGAATCCCAAAGTTTGCTGTATAATCCTTCGGGATTTGTAATTAGCTCGTCATGCTTGCCATGCTCTACTACTTTGCCATTATCAATTACCAAAATTTGGTCTGCCTTTGTAATGGTAGAAAGTCGGTGAGCAATGAGGATAAGCGTTTTCGACTCAACTAGCGAATTAATCGCTTTTTGAATTAAAATCTCATTTTCTGGATCGACTGAAGCGGTTGCTTCATCTAAAATTACAATCGGTGCATCTTTTAAAATGGCACGGGCGATCGCAATTCGCTGCTTTTCTCCCCCGGAAAGCGTAGCCCCACCTTCTACGATCGGCGTATCATAACCCTCTGGCAACTCTAGGATAAACTCGTGGCACTGTGCTGCCTTTGCGGCTGCGATCGCTTGCTCAAAAGTAGCGTCGGGTTTGCCAAACTTGATGTTGTTCAAAATGGTATCGTTAAACAGATACACATCCTGAAATACAATACTTAAGCTGGACAATAACTCTTCGGTTTTCAGGTCTTTAATATTGACTCCACCGATTAAAACTTCGCCAGTATCAACATCCCAAAACCTAGCTATCAAATTCGTAATAGTAGTCTTACCCGAACCAGAAGAACCAACTAAGGCAGTAACGCTTCTTTCGGGTACTTGAAAGTTGATATCTTGCAATACTGGGGTATTCTCATAGCTGAACGAGACATTTTTAAACTGTATGTCAAAAAACTCTAACTGCCGGTTTTGGGTAGGTTCTGGTAGCGGTGACATATTCAAAACTTTGGTAACTCGTACCAGTGCTGCCTCCATCATCCGCGTCATCGCAGAAAAATCGAACAGTGCAAACAAAGGTGCGTAAAACCGCAAGCCCAAAACTAAGAATAATAGGAATGTCGGGACAGTCAGTTCACCACCAAACAACATGTAAGTTCCAACTGTTAAGATCGCAACAAACCCCAATTCTAAGACTCCAGCAAACACAATGGCAGGAGTTACTAGCTGAGTCACGAGGTTGAGATTAGCCTGTTTGTAATTATCCAGAGCTTTCTCTAATTTCTTAAATCTAGATCCAGTTTGATTGAAGGCTTTAAGCACACCCATTCCTTGAATGTACTCAATCATCCGCGAGTTTGCTTCTACTGTTGAGCATTTTTGGACTTCGGACAATGTTTTCAGTAGTTTTTGACTGTTTACATAGATAAGCGTGGCAATCGGCACACCAGCGAGGGTAGCTAAAGTTAAGCGCCAATCTATCAAGAAGAGGAAGGCAGCGATAAACGCCGATGTTGCGATCGCACTGACGATTTTGGGATAGACCCACGAAGGAACTCCTTCAATTTTAGTCATATCATCGCTGACTAAATTGTTGAGATCGCCCACTTGTTTCGACGTGAAAAACCCCATCGGCAATTTGCGGATATGATTACCCAAGCGCAGACGCAAATCCCCAATCATCCGGTAGCTCGTAATGTAAGTGAGGAAATTAGCCCAATACAAGAATAATCCTTGCAATACCAGAGACAGCCCAATTCCCACAAACAGCTTGATGACTTTCTGCGGATTAATCGAGTCTTCAAACAGTTCGACTAGGATGAGATAGAGAAAGAAATACAGCATCGCTGCAAACAGCGATGAAATGACATAAAGAATAGTCCCTTGAATTAACTGAGGCTGGCGATCGCCTGCTAGCTGAAATAAATCTTTAATCATCTTGAGCCTCCATCATTATTGATTGACAATTGCAGGATTTTTTGCTTCAAACGTCCAACTTTGTGCCGCCATATGCGCTGACCACATTTGGCTATACAAAGGAGAAGAATTGAGCAAGTATTCATGGCGTCCCCGACCAACAATTTGGCCTCGATCCAACACAATAATTTGGTCAGCTTCAGTAATTGTTGAAAGTCGGTGAGCGATAATCAGTAGCGTTTTATCTTGAATTAGCTGAGCGATCGCTTTTTGAATCAAAGCTTCGTTTTCTGGGTCTACAAAAGCCGTGGCCTCATCTAAGATGATAATAGGTGCATCTTTCAAAATCGCTCGTGCAATCGAAATGCGTTGCTTTTGACCGCCACTTAATTTGGCTCCTTTTTCGCCGATCGCAGTTTGATATCCATCCGGCATCGCATCAATGAAATCATGGCACTGGGCTGCCTTTGCTGCCGCAATTACAGCCTCTTTATCTGCACTGGGATTTCCCATGCGAATATTCTCAAAAATTGTATCGTTAAACAGCACGACATCCTGAAAAACAAAGGCAATTTTTGACATTAAATCTGCCAATTTCAGGTCTTTAATATTGACCCCACCAAGGCTAATTTCCCCAGCGTTAATATCCCAAAAGCGGGCAATCAAACGCGCGATCGTTGTTTTTCCAGCACCCGATGGCCCTACCAGTGCTGTGATGCTGCCGGGGGGCATAACTAAATTGATACCTTGCAGAACTTGTTTGTCTTGATAGGAGAAATCAACCTCTTTAAACTCAATGGTTAAATCTTGAGGAATGCTGGTTATTTCTGGTTCTGATAATGCTGGTTCATTCAAGATAGCGAAGATGCGCTGAATTCCCTCTTGAGTCTGAACGTAGATACCCGTTGACTCCGCGAATTTAACCAACGGAGCGCATAGCCCCAATCCTACCAAAAGAAACAAAACAAAAGTTGGAATTGATAAGCTACCTTGATTCAAAAGCCAGAAACCTACTGGCAACATTACCAAAAGATTGACGGTAGCACTTAGGGTAACCAACGTCCAAGAAGGTAACGATTTTTTCGACCATGCTTCCTCATATTCGTGATAGTCTCTCACAGAATTTCCGTACTTAGAAAAAGACTCGGTAGTTTGTGTAAAAGCCTTGATTACGGGCATTCCCTGGACATATTCGATAACTGTTCCATTCATCCGATCTTTTGCCGCGAAATAGCCTTGGACGAGAGGCAATGAGCTTTTGAGCATCCAGACTTGAGCCAAAAGCAAAATCGGAATACCAGTGAGAGTTGCTAGCGCCATTCGCCACTCTACAGCGAACAGATAGATGCTTGTAAAAACGAGCGTGGCTAGCAGTCCGATGCTTTCTGGAATGCCGTGTGCAATGGTTAATTCCAGGTACTCCACATCTTCATTCATCACCTTTTTGAGACTACCAGTCGAGCGGGAGTTGAAGTATCCCAAAGGCAAAGTGCCAAATTTTTCCGACAGTTTAATCCTGATTTCATGCAGAATATTGTAAGCAGCAATGTGCGAAAGAGTACCAGCAATGCCTAGCAAAATCCACCGTAAAATAGTCGCAACAAAGCTAGCAATTACGAGCAACCAAATATCGTCTCGGTCAACGGGTGGTTTGAACAAGGCAATAGCTATTAAATAGACGAGAATGAAAGGAATTAGCCCTAGTGCTGTTGCCGTTATTTGTAGAAGGCTGGCGGCGATTAATTTGCCTCTTTGAGATGCTATTAAGGGGAAGATACTGGGAGATGAAGTTGCAGTCATTTTTACCTCTTTAGTTAAATTCTATGGGTTGGTTAATATCATGTCTGCCATCGTCCTGCACCTCTGGGGCGGGTTTATTTATTCCTTGGGTAGCATTGAAATATTTCTCGTAAAACCCGCCCCTACTATACACAACTTTTGCTACCAGACATGATATGATATCCAATTTTATAGCCAGAAAAACTAAAAGAATTTATTTGCATATATCCGTTTTTCATTAAGGTTGCCTGTTTTGAAAACATAAATACATGACTTTTTCATCGGGTATTCGTGGTAACTGTGGTTTGTCTGTTACTCGCCTGAAAGACTTTGACAACGATCGCGACACCGAACAAGCTGAGTGCAATGCAAACTATAAAGAACCCAACATAGCCAATTGCGCCAGCGATAAAACCGCTAAAGGCGGATGCACCGCGAGAGCCAATGGCGGAAATTGAGTTTTGAATTGTATAATCCGTACCAGCCGTTTGCGGTTCGCTCTTGTCCATCATGACTGTGGAAAGAGCCGTAATTGCTAAACCGTTGGTGAATCGAAATCCGATTGCGATCGCATACAGAACAGGTAAACTCGTTACACCCATTGCAGGAATGATGTAGGTGGCTACTGCGATCGCTTGCAACAAACCAAACAGCATCAGCGATCGCTTCCTTCCCAAAGGTTGAATCGACAATCCACCAACTAATCCACCCACTAACCCCGCACACAAGCCTGCAACTCCCATCAACCAGCCGATCTGTGCAATCGACAGCCCGATGTCTACTAGCAGCGGCTGAAACATCGTTGTTGCTAGTTCCGATCCAGTCATGTACAGCAGCACGATCGACAACCAACCCCCCATTTCCGGACGGCGAAAGAAGTTGGTCAGTGTTTTGAAGTAGGATTTTTTTAGTTTTGAGTTTTGAATGAAATTACCTTTTTCTCTTCCCCGTTCTTCGTATTGCAAGGTGGGAATTAGTGCTAGTACAGTACACAGTGCCATCAGCAGTACGCTTGCTGTCCACCCGATGCGATCGAGCAAAATTAACATCCCACCACCCCCAACAATTGCACCCAGGAAATTGCCTGCAATTTGCACGCCGTTGCCAATTCCGCGTTCGCGTTCATCTAGCAGGCTAACTGCCAAAGCATCAGTAGCAATATCTTGCGTTGCCGCCAAAAAACCGATAACAAACAAGCAAACAAATAAAACAACAAAATCGTTCTGCACATCTAGAAATGCAGAAATTACCAATATTAATGCAGTTAGGCTCTGGAGGCAGATAATCCAGAATCGATAGTGTCCCCAACGAGTCCACCCGTAGCGATCGATTAGGGGTGACCAGATGAATTTCAGCAGCCAGGGTAGTGCCACCGTGTAGATTAACCCAATCGTTGCTAAAGAAGCGCCGCTTTGGCGCAAGAACGCGGGTAGAGCTTGCAGGAAAAACGCGATGGGCAAAAACTGCGTGACATACAAACTCCCAAGCAATCCGAGCTTTTTTGGTTCTAATTTGTCAATCACTGTTATTTTGCTCTTGCTAGAAATGGACTCAGAAACAGAACAAAGCCACTGCCCACCAAAATTAACGTCAGCAGCGTTGAAGACAACTTGATCGGATTACCAATCCAAGGATGCAACCACCCTAAAAAACCTTGCTGCTCTAGAAACTGACTCGCGTTAAAGCCGTATTTTATTAACGAGCCATCACGAGCATCGAGATACCACTGGAAGAAACGTTTAGTGTTTTCAAAGCGGTAAATATCCATGCCTGGGAAATAGTCAATTTCGTCCACTTCATCGAAGGATTGGATTCCCTTGGGATGTTGAGCCATGAAAGCCTGCATCGCTTGTTCTAATGACAGGGGAGAATCGGCTTTTTTTGTGGTAGTCTCGACGGGTATGTTGTTATCAATCCCTGGCAAGCCAGCACTGAAGATGGGAGGCAGTGCGATCGCTTCCACAACCCAAATTAAAGTCAACACCACGATATAAAGACCAATCCATCGATGCAGTTTTCTCGACCCGTGCAACAACCACTGTTTTAACTTCATGGTTTTTCCCGGAGCGACTCTAAGGTAAGGGTTCGATCTTGCTTTCAATAATTAGAAAGCCATTGCGAAAGTAAGGGAGTTGCGCCAACAAACGCAGTGGCAGAGGCCAACGTTGCGAGTAAGGAGGATAGCCGCGATATGGATACCAAATATTAACTAACGACAGTCCCATTGCTTCTACCTCGCGTTCGTTGTTGACAAACCATTTCAAAGGTGCGCCCAACTTTTCCAAAGGCTTGCCAGTTTTTTTCGCAATCTTTCCCACCACATCCATTACCCAAGTTGCTCCAGGAAAGCGGCTACGCATTTGGTAGACTAACTGTTGGACTTGGGTAGCTTCAAAGTACATCAGCAAGCCTTCGCTAATAAACAAAATTTCTTCCGGATTTCTGACTGGTAGTGCATCCATCCAGCTAAAATCCATCACCGACGCGCTCTGGAATTGGTGTTTTTCGGTTTCAACATCCAGCTGATGCCGAATTGTGGTCACTTCTGGCAAATCTAGTTCGATCCAGTGCAGATTGTCTTGTTGAAGTCGATAGTAGCGCGTGGAAAGACCTGCTCCTAATTCGACTACCAGGGGACTTGCGTGGCTCGCAATGTGCCGCTCCGCTACGCGATCGAAATGATACGCTCGAACTCCCCAAGTTGCCTGCGTAATTGGGTTGTAGAGTTTTTGCAAATCTTCGTCCCAAGGCAAAGATTGACTCCACTTAACAGCCAGATCGTCTTGAAACAACGCATCCGAACGTTGGTGTTCGTCGGCTCGTCCGCGCAGTGTCAGCAACAGCGTGCGGGGAATTCCTATCAGTTGAGGGGTTTGTAAGAACATAAGCATGAAGAAATTTAACAGTTGACAGTTGACAGTTGACAGTTGACAGTTATCTCTCGCTACCCATTTTTCCGGTAAAAAGTCAAAGGTTAAAAATTCGCTCTAACTTGAAAGCCGAAAGTTCTGCGATCGCCATAAGTCCCGACTGGTTGTAAAATCTCAAATGCTGTGGTCAAATACTCGGTATCGAACAAATTATTGGCGAACAAATAGATGCCGTAGTTATTCCCTTCATAGCCTATTCGAGCATTCACTAGGGCAAAAGGAGGTTGCTTTAATTTATTAGCATCCTCAAAAAAGTACGTGCCAAATCCGTTCAGATCGACTCGACCCAAAAATCCATTAGCAGTGCGATACTGTACCGCTAGGTTATAGGTAAATTCCGGCGCATAGGGAAGTCGATTATCTTTAAATTCCTGTCCTGTAAATGGGTTGGTATAGTCAGTAAACTGAGCATTTACATAACCAAATCCGGCAATCAAATCCAGCCCTACGACCGGCCTAGCCCTCATCTCTAGTTCAACTCCGTAAATGCGAACCTCCGCATTAACAATATTTGATACCGAGCCTGTAAAGTTAGACAGTAAAACCTGATAGTTATCAGATAGCGTGCTAAACGCTGCCAGATTTGCAATCAAACGGTCGTTAAACCAAGACGATTTCAAACCTACTTCATAACTCCAAGATGTTTCTGGCTCGTATCTGACTAAATCGGCTGAATCAGTTTGAAAGTTTAAGCCACCTGGCTTGAACCCTCTAGTAACGCTGCCATAGGCCATCAAATTTGAACCAAAGCGATACTCTAGAGCAAAACGAGGTAGCCATTCATTGCTGTTTTCTTCGACATCATTAAAGGTTGTCCCCAGTGGGAGTGGTGAAGAACTTCCTTCAGGAAAAAAGTTACGCTCTCGATCCATGCGCGTAGTAGAAGATTCGTAACGCAAGCCAGCTGTCAGCGTCAGAGGTTCAATCGGGTTATAATCGATTTGACCGAACCCTGCATAGGTCGTCTGGTCAAGTTCAGCCGAGGTTAGATCTTCTCCCCCATTAGGCAAACCAAACCCTGCTGCACCAGCAGCACTAAACCTCAGCCCGGTTTTTTCGACGTTAAATCCTCTCGACTCAAAATAACCGCCCAATAACCAACGGAATTGGTTTGCATTCTCAGGTGATTGTATGCGAAACTCCTGAGACCATACCGTTGAATTGAAGGAATTGATTACCCGCAAGAGATCGTCTGCTGTACTGTCTGCATCATCTTGTTGCTGATAATCAGAGAATCTCCGACTGGTAATTGAAGTTACCCGCACTCCCGACCCCCCGTAGGCAATTCTTAAAGCTTGCGAGTTGCTACTAAGTTCGCTGAAACCATCAAAATCTTGTGCAATTTTAGAGGGGTCTGATTGAGACAGCGGCACGGTAATAGTCGCACCGTTATCGCTATAACTGGCTGTAGTGTTAAATGAGATATTCCACTCCTTTGAAGGAGTCCAGAGGAGTTGACCGCGCCCCGTCAAATTCGAGCGATCGCCTACATTTTCATCGAGCAAGGTATTTTCAGTAAAACCGTCTCGCGCTGTATAGCCACCCGCTAGGCGGAAAAATAAGCGATCGCGTACTATATCATCGCTAAAAGATAGTTGTGCGCTGCGATTGTTATGGTTACCGTAGCTGCCACCTATTTGAAATTCGCGATCGTTAGTCGGCGCACGAGTGATAATATTCACAACTCCAGCCTGAGAGTTCCTGCCGTAAAGCGTACTTTGCGGCCCTCGCAAAACTTCCACTCGCTCCAAGTCAATTAGGTTTTGATCCAGGAAAAAACCGTAATCGTAGGGTACATCGTCGATGTAAAATCCCACCGGGTCTCTAGAAAGAAAGTTACTATTGCTCAACCCCCGGATGCTGTAAAAAGGGAAAGGGTTGCTTCCTCGAAAAAAGGAGAAATTCGGTGTATTTGCAGCAACATTATTCAGAGAGTTAACCTGAGCGTCTTCGAGTTCTTGCCTGGGAAGTACTGTAATACTCAGAGGAACATCCTGAACGTTTTCAGGAGTTTTTTCGGCAGTTACTACAATTTCCAGCGATCTTTCCCTGTCGGGTGCAGGTGTTGTGCGATCGCTCGTGGATGGAACTTGCGGTGCGGGAACCGTAGGTGTAACTGGAACAGTTGGCGTTTCCCCTTCCCTCATCGGTGGAGTTGGCTGGGATGGAACGCCCGCTTGGCTTGGTACAGTGGGTATTTCACCAGTTGGTGGAGTTGGTACGGCTGGAATTGTCGCTTCGCTTCCCGGTGGTTGAGTCGTCGGTAAACTTGGAGTCGGTTGTATCGCAGTTTGGTCGGTTGGACTGACGCTAACAACCAAACCTCTATCTCCAGCACTCACCCGCCCAGTCGGTACACCCGCGTTGCTGACAATTGTGACTCGAATACTATTGGCATCAAGCGGTGCAACGGTTACAGATGCAATCCCCGGTGCAGGGTTGTTGGCTCGAAACAATTTCCCTTCCGGTAAACTCAACCTTGTGGTGATGGCGTCGGTAAAGAAAGTTTGACCATAGCTACCACTAAAGGTTTGCAACGGTTTACCGTCACTTGTTTCTAATATCACCTCAATCCCGCTCGGTGTGGGATTTAGTCGCACTTTAGTTACCTGGCTCACTTGAGCTTGTGCTGGCTGGTTAACCACTACAACTGCAACTGCTGTCATCCAAAGACTGCTGAGTAATTGCTGGGATCTCACAAAGTCTCCTCAATACACCAAAATCTGTTGCGAAGTCTCCTTTCCTTGTCTGTCTCCTCACATCTTGCACCACGGGAG
>DNGJ01000140.1:0-23291 GCA_003486305.1 Cyanobacteria bacterium UBA11371 | reverse complement strand
GCCTCAAGGTGCAAGATGTGAGGAGACTCACATCTTGCACCATTCTCAACAAGCCTTGAAACCCTTGTTTCTTAACCAAAAATCTAGGCTTTCAAGTTTAACTATTTGCAAGAAACTAAGGTTGAGCCACTGTGCAAGATCTGAGTCTCCCTATCCAGTACCTAGTTAATATACTTGACAGTCAAGTTCGGCTCTCATCAAGGCTTACTGCAAATAAGTGTCATTATCATAAGCCAGCAGTATTGCAGTACCGTAGTTTTTTAGAAAAATTTCATAATTATTATTTTCAATAACCCCATTGACTGTTCAGCTCCCCCGCCACAGGTATCTTGACGCACCAAATTGCAGTTACCTTGTTCAAAGATTTGCAGATTGAACATAATTACTATTAACAACAGCCAAAGTTATTTAAAATAATTATCATTAACGAGCCAAGGCGACGGAATACAGCCTGTAACCTATCAAACCTACATTGCGCCCCCTCAACTGATACATGAGATCCAAGAAACTCAGGACTGACGCGCGTAAGTTCTGAAACTTATAGAATCTGCTGCCTGACAAGCTTTTTACCCTATGATGATGTTTGTCAAGCAGGCGGATTGTTAAAAAAAACTGAAGCCCTATTGCAAATCATTCTTATTAGCTGTATTGTGAATTGTGTGAATAAACCACCGCTTTCAAGCAAGTAATACTTGCTCAGCGATTTAGTCCAAAGTTTTTGCATTCCAGGTTTCAAGTTCAGGTCAAGCTTCGCACAAATACCGATCGTAGGTAGCACCAGCATCAAATCGCAGGCGCTTTGAGATTCCAGGTACTTTGGAGAAAGCCAGCCCAGCAATTAGGTTTATGAGGTATTTTGCTTGATGGATACTTTAAATGCGATGGATACTCTCAAAGCAATTCTTGGGGATTTGGGTATCCCAGAAGAGTCGCTTCACAAAGACACTTTACTACGCAAAGATCTACAGCTTGACTCTACTGAAACAGTAGAAGTTTCCCTGGGACTGAAACGCAAGTTGGGGGTCAGCGTGAAGCTTGAAGGTTGGCAAGATATGACACTGGCTCAAGTTTGTAATAGAGTTGAAGCGGCAATTCTTGCTAGCTCTAACTCTAAGAGCCTATCCTGAAAGCGATTGGACAGGTGGGGCTAAGGGAATCGGTATCGATATCGCATCCATCTCTAGAATTACCAGATTAATTGACTGCTACGATCTCGAAACATTAACCCTGTTGTTCGCTCCCGCTGAAATAGACCGCTGCGAATCAGCTAGCGATTCCTACCAAGCTTATGCAATATGCTTTGCCACCAAAGAAGCTGTGGGAAAAGCTCTAGGTACGGGATTGGCTGGCATTGGCTGGAATGAAATTGAAGCAAACATTACACAGGGCAAGTTGACAGTTGCCCTGCATGGAGAAGCAAGGCTTCAAGCAAAAAGACGGGGTATCCGACGATGGCTGGCTACTTGGTTCTATTGGGATAGACACGTACTGGTTCACGTCCTCGCTCAGTAAAAGGAAAATTGTATGGAAAGTATTTCTGAACAATTACCAACTGTCTTTAACGTTGCAGCTTATTTCATAGAAGGTAACTTGGCGCAAGGACGTAGCGATAAAACAGCCTTTTACCATCAAGATCGAACCTACAGTTACGCTCAATTAAGCTGCTTTGTCCGACGCACAGCTGCATTGCTTAAGGAACTAGGTTTAGAACGGGAAAATCGCATGGCAATTCTTTTGCCAGATACTCCAGAGTTTGTATTCGCGTTTTGGGGTGCTATTTGGCTCGGTGCTGTGCCAGTTCCAATCAATACGGCTTGTACCGTTGACGACATCCAGTATATTTTGCAAGACTCGCGCGCTAAGCTGTTGCTGACTACTCAAGAGTGGCAAGAGAAACTAGACCCCATCCAATCTCAGTTCTTGGGTCACGTCCTGTTGGCAGATGGGGAAAACCCATTGTTTCTGCTGACTCAGCAGACTGACGAAGTGCTACCTTGCGCTGAAACGTCTCGCGACGAACCGGCTTTTTGGCTTTACACCTCTGGTAGTACGGGACGACCGAAAGGCGCGATCCACCTGCATCAAAGCATGGTAGTTTGTGCAGAGAACTACGGTAGGGCGACTCTTGGCTTGCACCAAGATGATATTACTTACTCAATCGCCAAGATGCCGTTTGCTTATGGGTTGGGGAACACCCTATACATGCCGATGGCGGTTGGTGCAGCGGCAGTCTTGTCTGATGCTATTAACGCATTTGACATCATCGCCGATATCCAGCGCTACCAACCCACTGTTTTGTTTGGCATACCGAGCATTTATGCTAGTCTTCTCGCCGTACACGACATATCTCCCCTAGATGTGTCCTCGCTGCGGTTGTGCGTATCCGCAGCCGAACAGCTACCAAAAAGCATCTGGCAAAAATGGTTTGAAACTTACAACAAGGAAATTTGTGAAGGAATTGGCACAACCGAGTTTTTGCACATTTTTCTCTCGAACCGATTGGGAGAGTGCAAACCAGGCAGTTCTGGGCGTCCGGTTCCTGGTTACGATGTCCGGGTTGTTGACGAAGATGGCTTCCCGTGTCCTCCTGGCGAGATTGGTGACTTGCAGGTGAGCGGAGAAAGCTTGATGCTGGGATACTGGAATCGATTGCAACAGACACGGAAAGTTATTTACGGGAACGCAATGCAAACCGGGGATAAGTATCTGTGCGATGCTGACGGCTATTTCAGATTTATGGGTCGTAAAGACGATCTTTTTAAAGTAAACGGTCAGTGGGTATCACCGTTAGAAATTGAGGATGTCTTGCATCAGCATTCTCAGATTCTTGAGGTAGCAGCAGTACCGGAGTCTGACAAGGGTGAGCAGTTAACTCACGTTGTTGCCTATGTAACCCTCAAGCCAGGACAAAAACCATCGCCCGAACTAGAGGATGGTATTCGTAAATTTGCCAAACAGCGATTGCCTCATTTTAAGGCTCCGAAAATTATTCGCTTTGTGGAAAACTTACCGCGTACTTCAACTGGAAAAATCCACCGCAAATTATTAGGAAAAAATCAAACTCTGGCTCACGCATGAGCCGCTGATACCGTTTCATATCATGTCCTTAAGATTACCCATTATTAACTTTTCCCCCTCCCTCACTCCGGGGCAAATACGGGGGGATTGCCCCTACAGATTGACCGGACATGATATCACTCTAATTTTACAGATAGACTGCACGAGCATTGAAGGAGCAAATGAGATGGTAACTGAGTTAAAGACTGCGCTCAAGTATCAGGAAACTTTTGTGACTGGGAAAAGAGATCCTGTGGTTGTCTTAAAAAATCTCCTGGAATCTCAGATATTTTTCAACTACGTGATGTATGAAGGGAAAAATGAGGTTCGTATAGCTGGTAATGAGCTAGCTAAGGTATCGGTAAGCCAGGATTTAGTCTTGCTTGAAACTGTGGGAAAATATCACTCGGAACCAGTTGTGAATCCGTTCCAACAAGTAGAGGAGTTGCTGGGTTCTTTGCCAATTGAAAACTGGACGGCTTATGGTTATGTCGGTTTTGATGTTGCTCGCTTTTACTCTTCATACTCTAAAGCAACCGATCGAGAACTTCTCTATTTTTTGATTCCCGAAACCGAACTCCGCTTTACAGCAGAGGGAGTTTATATCAGAAGTATCCGGTCATTAGAGCGAATCCGGAGACTATTATTTTTGGATAATAAACTCCCAGATTACAAGCCAAATTTATTAGATGTTGACCTGGCGGATCGCGAAAATTATCAGAACAGTGTTAAAACGTTAATTGAGGCGATTAAAAGAGGCGATCTGCATAAAGCTATTATTGCTCGCTGTTTCAAATTCATTGGCGATTTAGACGTTATTGGAACTTATGCAGTCGGAGCTAGAGTGAATAATTCAGCGCGTTCTTATTGTTTGAATATAGGAGATGTTCGTGCTGTTGGCTTCAGTCCGGAGATTCTCATGGAAGTCAATGGGGATGGGTTTCTTGAGACTAATCCGCTAGCGGCAACTCGGCCTCGCTCTGAAAGTTTAGAAGAGGATACGCATCTATGTGGTGAATTATTTACTGATGCTAAAGAGGTGAAAGAACACGCATTATCGGTTTGGCTGGCACAAAGCGAGATTGCTTCACTTTGTTTACCGGGAAGCATTCGAGTTTTTAATTTTATGGAGGTCAAGAAGTATCGGTGCGTGCAGCACTTATCATCGAGAGTAGGTGGTAGGCTGAAGCCGGGAAATACTTTGTGGGATGCTTTGAAGGTATTATTTCCAGGGATTACTGTTTCTGGAATTGATAAACAACAAGCCCTAAAATGGATCGATCGCCTGGAAGACGAGCCGAGAGGAATTTATGCGGGTGGTATTGGTTGGGTAGACAGCAGTGGTTCGGCAGATTTAGCGATCGCAATTCGATCTGTCTATCAATACGGTAACTGGATTCACTTAAATGCCGGAGCTGGTATCGTCGCCGAATCGGTTCCCCAAAACGAGTATATCGAGTCGGTTAACAAAATGAATACCATGTTGACCAATCTGGTTTTGAAGTCTTGATCGGGGTGCAAAGGCATGTTTAGGATGCAAATGGTTGCAAAGAAAAATCTACTTTTCCAGCAAAGAAACTCAAAGGCAGGCGAGACGCCTACTCCACAAGAGTTTTTGCAGCAGGATGAAAAGTATGCAGATTTATCCGTCGCACCTTCGTTTCCAACTTTTGTTGAATCTTTTCGTTTAACTATCATCGGTCATGGAATCGAAATTGTTGAAACAACGCGGATCAAAGAACAAGTAGAAAGATCGAGCGGGTGTTTTGAAAAGAAGCATTTTACAGTTTTAGAACGCAGTGCTTCTGAGTTGGGAACTAACCGCATCCATTACTTTGCAGGTCGTTTCGCCGCTAAAAAAGCGATACTCAAAGCCCTTGGCAGGGGATGGAACGAGGGTATTTCTTGGCTGGATATTGAGGTGCAACGGCTGCCAACAGGTGAACCATCGGTTGTGCTGTACGCCAAGTGTAAAGAAATTGCAGCAGAACTGGGTATTGCCAAGTGGCTGCTGAGTATTAGCCATGCATCATCATATACAGCAGCCGCTGCGATCGCACTCGGTTCAAACTTGAATCAAGCTGAATGATGCTGAGATTAAAAGAAGGTTTATTATGATCGATCGTCCGGTCGGTATTCGCTCACTTGCAGTCAGTTTTCCCAGCCAAATCCGTACAAATGATTACTGGATTGAGAAGTACCCCCAGTTGCTGGCTAAAACTCAGCCAAGAAGAACAAGGTCGTACATGCCTGCTGAATCTACAATCGACAACGGGCTTGACATCTGGTCGCAAGAGGTAGCACCGTATCTGTCAGACCCCTTCCGAGGCAATGTCGAGCGGCGGGTACTCGGTGCGGATGAATCGGCGTTAATGCTAGAGTATCGGGCGGCTAGGGACGCCCTTGAGCGGGCAAATCTTTCTCCCGATCGAGTCGAACTAACGATTGTTACCTCACTTTTTTGCGAACAAATTGGACTTGGCAATGCTGCTTACCTCGCGCGCCAATTAGAACTGTGCTGCCCCGCCTGGAATCTCGAATCAACCTGTTCTAGTGCTTTGGTGGCGCTGCAAAACGCTTGTGCGCTGGTGCAAGCGGGAGAATATCGCAATGTCCTAGTGGTTGTATCGCACATTGGATCTGATGCTGTAGACGAGCAGGATACCCTCTCGTGGTCGATGGGCGACGGTGCTGGAGCGTTCGTAGTTGATGCGCTCAAACCCAGCCAGGGAATTATCGCCACTAAAATTGTTAATACCGTTGCAACTTGCGATGCCTACTTGCACGAACTGGTAATAGACGCCCAGGGGATGCCTCGGATGCGTACTCGGACGGGTGAGAATGCAAGTGCGATCGCAGAAACAGCAGTAGAATTTGTCCGTATCTGTTGCGAAGGTGCCGTCGCGGCTGCTGGTTTAACTCTCGAACAAATCGACTTTTTTGCGTTCAATACCCCTACTGCCTGGTATGCTAGCGTTTGTGCGCGAGCATTGGGCATCGATCCGCAACGCACAATTAACCTCTACCCGCGATATGCCAATATTGGCCCGGTATTTCCCGTTGCTAATCTTTACCACGCCGCCCTTGCAGGCAAAATCCGCGAAAACGATCTTGTTCTCGTCTACACTAACGGTGCGACAGCTACGGCAGCAGCTACAGTAATGCGTTGGGGTGATGTGGTGCTGGGGTCACTTCCCGCACCTGCGATCGCTGTTACTGGGGAAATACATCAACCGCGAAAAATTAGTTTCTCGCGCCAACAAGCTTGTTTTTCCAGCGAAAAATTCGTTTCTGCTTCCCCGAAGGAACGACGGCAGATGCTAGAAACCTATATTTTAGAATGGTTGGCTAGTTCGCTACAGCTTCCCATAACTCAACTCAATTCCGATCTGTACCTTGCTGAGTTGCTTGACTCTTTGATGGCTTTTGAACTGAGAAGAAGAATTGAAGCTGATTTGCACGTGCGAGTGCCGATAGAAAGGTTTTTTGGTGAAAACAATGTAGCTCAATTAGCTGAACTCCTGCTGAACCAATTAGCCTTGACTAATCTAATTGCATCAGAATCAGCGACCGATACTAGCAGCAATCAAGGACAAGAAAGGGAAAAATTGAGTCTGTAACTCAAACTTTAATTAACACGAACTTTTGTCAAATCATCAGGAAATTCCGTTATGAACTACAACACAAAGCAATTTGATGTAATCATTCTAGGGTCTGGACTTGCAGGGTCAATTTTAGCAACTATTTTAGCCAGACATAACATCCAAGTTTTGATGATTGATAAGGGATCTCATCCAAGATTTGCTGTTGGAGAAGCAATGACTCCCGATACAGATTTAATGATGAGTATTCTTAGCTATCAATATGATGTTCCTGAAATCGCGCACTTGAGTTCCTTCAAGAATATCTGCGAAAATATCTCACCTTCGGCTTGTGGATTAAAGCGATCGTTCAATTTTATCTACCATCGAGAAGGTCAGAAACAGACTTTACAAGAAGCTAATAAAGTTGGCGTTCATCCTAGCAGCCACTTATTTCGTCAGGATATAGACCACTACATGGCAAAAGTGGCGGTAAAATATGGTGTTAAACTTCTAGAAAACACAAGCATCACGGATATTAAAATAGAATCAAAAGGAATTGAACTAGAAGTAGAAAGTGGTGAATCGTTTACTGCTAATTACTTAGTTGATGCTAGTGGTTACCGCTCTCCACTTAGCCAAAAATTTAACTTGCGAGAAATCCCAACCCGCTTTAAAACTCATTCAAGAAGTATCTTTACTCACATGGTTGATGTTAAGAGGTACGATGATTGCGTTCGGGCGATCGCAAAAAGTTCAGATGAACTATTCTGGTATCAAGGTACTCTTCATCACATATTTGATGGCGGTTGGATGTGGGTGATTCCGTTTAATAACCATGAAAACTCCGGTAATCCAAATTGTAGCGTTGGACTTAATTTCGATTCTCGACGCTTTCCCAAAACTGAAATATCGCCCGAACAGGAGTTTAAAAATTTCCTGACGCGATTTCCTGACATTGCGATTCAGTTTGAAAATGCTAAACCGATTCGCCAGTGGGTATCAACAGATCGCCTGCAATATTCATCACATTCCTGTGTGGGAGAACGATTTTACGTCCTCTCTCATGCAGCAGGATTTATCGATGCGCTCTACTCGTTTGGTTTAGTAAATACTTGTACGATTATCATTCCTTTAGCCTCTCAGATTATGAAGGCTATTGCAGAAAATGATTATTCAGCAGAGCGCTTTACCGATATTGAGCATTTGCAACAAAAACTTTTTGATTACAACGATACTTTGGTTAACTGTTCGTATATTTCTTTTGCTGACTTTAATCTATGGGATGCCTGGAGACGGATTTGGATACTTGGAAGTTTTATGCGTCAGGCAAAAGCGGGACTTAAAAAGAAACTGAAAATTGCCGCAGGTAAGGGGAAAGAGTTATTCGATCTCAATAGTAGTAACCTAGATAGTTTAACTCCTAGTTTTGAAGGATTAGGTGATAATTTTTTCCGAAATGCTACAACAATAGTTGAAAAGGTCAGCGAGGGTTTGTTATCTGCTAATGAGGCTGCAACCCATATTATGGGGTTAATCAATTCAGTTGACTTTGTGCCGAGTGATTATTATAAATTAGGAGATCCATCCCAAAAAAATATAGATGGAGAATCGGATTTTATTGCCTCTGAACACAAGCGTTTTATGTTTTGGGTGAAGAGTTCTCAAAAACCAGAGGTCAAGAAGTATTTTGACTACGACATAGAGGATTTGCTAGCTATAGCAAACTTAAATACAGCCAAGAGGTAAAAAAGAGATTTGACTTAAACTTTCAAAGACTCGACTCTAGTCATCTATTTGGCGGACAACATGGATTTACATTCACTCTTAACCAATCTCTCTGACAAAGGCGTAAAACTGTCTATCAATGGTGGTTTGTTGGACGTTGATGCACCCAAGGGAGTGCTGACCCCAGAACTGCGTAACTCATTAGTTGAGCATAAAGCAGAACTTTTGTTGTTGCTGCAAGAGAACAACATGAGTGCAAGTTCTACGTCTCTACCAGCAATAGTACCAGCGCCAAACCTGCATTATGAACCTTTCCCTCTTACTGATATGCAATATGCTTTTTGGGTGGGTCGCAGTGGGGTATTAGAGTTAGGAGATGTCGCCAATCATGGCTACTATGAGATTGAATGTAATGGCTTAGACTTGGAACGATTAAACTGGGCGCTGCAAAAATTAATTGAGCGTCACGATATGCTGAGGGCTGTGATGTTATTGGATGGTCAGCAGCAAATTCTTAAGGAAGTGCCTGCTTATCAGATTGAGGTTTTAGACTTGAGAGGACGAGATGAGGATACGGTTAACAAAGAGCTAAATGCAATTCGCGATCGCTTATCTCATCAAGTACTACCCGCTGACCAATGGCCCTTATTTGAGTTTAGAGCGACTCGCTTGGATGCAGAGCGTATCCGGCTGCATGTCAGTTACGATTTGCAAGTATTTGATGCTTGGAGTTTATTTCGTTTATTTGATGAGTGGTTTCAACTTTATCAAAATCCCGACGTTGCATTGCCACCTCTAGAAATCTCGTTCCGGGATTATGTTATAGCCGAGCAAGCTTTGCAAAATACAGAGTTACACAAGCGATCGCAAGACTATTGGCTCAATCGCTTGGACAGTCTTCCCCCAGCACCAGACTTACCTTTAGCGAAGACTCCCAAAGAACTAAAGCAGCATCGCTGTCAGCGGTATGATGGACGATTGAACCAAACTGATTGGCAACAGTTGAAGCAACGAGCCGCTAGAGCGGGTTTGACTCCCTCTGGAGTTCTATTAGCTGCTTTTGCCGAAATTTTGACCGTTTGGAGCAAAAATCCGCAATTTACGATCAATCTCGCTCTGTTTAACCGCCTGCCGCTGCATCCTCAAGTCAATGACATTTTAGGAGATTTCACCTCAGTAACTCTGTTGGCAGTAGATAACTCATCTTGCGAGTCGTTCGCTGACCGAGCCGTTCGCATTCAGAAACAACTTTGGCAAGATTTAGAACACCGTTATTTTAGCGGCGTGCGCGTGGTAAGAGAATTGGCGCGTAGAAAAGGGACTGCTCCTAGCGCTATGCCAGTCGTATTTACCAGCACTTTAGGTTTCGGGTCACTCGGTCAGGAAACTTTAACATTCAGTCGTTTTGGGGAATTGGTCTATGGGATTAGCCAAGCATCTCAGACTTGGATGGATGTTCAAGTTTGGGAGGAAAAAGGGGAATTGACGTTCAACTGGGATGCGATCGCTCAACTCTTCCCAGAAGGTCTAATCGACGATATGTTTGAGGCATATTGCTGTTTCCTCCAGCAACTCGCTACTTCCGAGTCAGTTTGGGTTGATACGAATAGACAACTCGTGCCTCGAAGGCAACTAGCGCAGCGAAATGCCATCAATACCACTGACGCATCTATTCCCAATAAATTGCTGCACGTTTTGTTTGCAGAACAAGTACAGCATCGAAGACTAAAACCCGCTGTTATTTCATCAAATGGTACCTTGACTTATCAAGAACTATACGAACTGTCTAATCAGGTAGGTCATCGGTTGCGTTATTTAGGCGCTCGTCCCAACCAATTAGTTGCGATAGTGATGGAGAAAGGATGGGAACAAATTGTCGCCGTGCTGGGGATTTTGAACTGTGGCGCTGCTTATCTGCCAATTGACCCCACCCTACCCAAAGAGCGTCTGTGGTATCTCTTAGAAAATGGTGAAGTCCAGCTAGTACTAACCCAGTCTTGGCTGAATGAGAAACTAGAATGGCCCAAGGATATTAAACGGATTTGTGCAGATACCAAAGAACTAGCAAATGAAAGCAAGCAGCCTTTAAAACCCGTACAGCAATTAGAGGACTTAGCTTATGTTTTGTACACCTCCGGTTCTACAGGATTGCCGAAAGGGGTAGCGATCGCACATCGCGGTGTTGTCAACGCCATTACCTGCACCAACCAGTTCTTTGACATCGGATCTGATGACCGGGTGCTGGCTCTAACAGCCCTGCACCATGATATGTCCGTTTACGACATTTTTGGCATTTTGGCGGCTGGAGGATGCTTAATTCTGCCAGATGCTTCGGCTACGCGCAATCCCGCTCACTGGTGCGAGCTAATGCTGCGGGAAAACGTCACGATCTGGAACTCGGTGCCAGCCATGATGGAAATGCTGTTAGAGTATGCTGGCGATCGCCCCCAGGTACTAGCTTGTAGTTTACGTTGGGCCTTCCTCGGTGGAGATTGGATATCCGTCACGCTGCCAAGCAGGCTTAACCATCTTGTCTCCAAAGTTCAAGTGGTCAGTGTTGGTGGACCAACTGAAACCACGCTCTGGAACATTTGGTATCCAGTTAAAACTGTTGACCCAGTTGGGAAAAGTATCCCTTACGGTAAGCCAATTGCCAATACAAAATACTACGTTTTGAACGAAGCACTAGACGATTGTCCTACCTGGGTTCCGGGTGAACTCTGCTGTGCTGGGGTAGGAGTTGCTAAGGGTTATTGGCAGGATGAGGAAAAGACTAACGTTAAATTCATCACTCATCCTCGCACCGGCGATCGCATCTACCGCACGGGAGATTTAGGCCGGTATCTACCTGATGGCAACATCGAGTTTTTGGGACGAGTGGACTTTCAGATCAAAATTCGGGGGTATCGCATCGAAGCTGGAGAAATTGAGGCAGCTTTGACCCAGCATTCAGCCGTGCGAGCAGCAGTCGTTAGTGCGATCGGCAAACAGCACAACCAAGAGCGCTTAGTAGCATACGTTGTTCCCGAACAAAAATTGACACCCACCGTTGAAGAACTGCGCCACTTTCTCAGCGAAAAATTGCCGGATTATATGATACCTTCAGCCTTTATCTTCCTCGATGCTTTACCACTTTCTGCTAATGGGAAAGTAGACCGTCGCGCCCTTCCCGTCCCAGAAGATTTACTGCCAGAATTTCAAGTGGCTTATGCCGCGCCAAAAACTGATATTGAGCAAGCGATCGCTAAGATTTGGCAAGAAGTGCTGGAAGTAGAAAAAGTGGGAGTTAATCATAATTTTTTTGACCTCGGTGGCAATTCGTTACTAATTACAAAAATTTACACCAAATTGAGATCTTTTTTGCCCAAAGAGTTAGAATATGTATCGTTAACAGATTTGTACAACTACTCAACAATTAAGGCTTTTGCCAAGCACTTAAATTCAGCACAAAATACTTCAACATTGCCACAGAAAAGTGCTGAGCTAGAGCAAAAAATCAAACAGGGTAAATATCGTCTCAAGCAAATGCTAAAAAAGCGTTGAACTAAGATTTTGTAGCTGCTAGTTTATCCCTAAGCTATGTGAGCATCTGGCATCGAATACACAGGCGGGCAGGATGCCCACCCCACAAGAATTTCCAAAAAATCACCGTAAAACTAGATGCGTAGAAGCTTATCTAACTAGCAACCAAAGAATCAATCATCTAGAAACAACCGTCGTTTATCAACAAAAATCAAGCAGATGAATTTTGAACAAAACGGTTTAGAAGTAGCAATCATCGGTCTAGCCGGTCGTTTCCCCGGTAGCGATACTGTTGAATATTTTTGGGAAAACTTGATGGAAGGGGCGGAATTTATTTCGGTTTTCTCTGGTTCAAATATCCAGAAATTAGAGCGAAAAACTAATGACTTTCCTAAAGAAATCAAAGCGGGTGCTATTTTAGATGATGTTGAACTATTTGATGCCTCATTTTTCGGCTTTAGTCCCAGAGAAGCTGAAATGATAGACCCACAACATCGTCTATTTTTAGAGTGTGCCTGGGAAGCTCTAGAAAATGCTGGTTACGATTCCGAAAGGGAAAAAAGACCGATAGGAGTTTACGGTGGAATTGGCAGAAGCACTTACTTACTTTACAATCTTGCCCCCAACAATCTGAAGGAATCGCTAGGATACTTCCCGACTCTGCTTGCAACTGACAAAGATTACGCTCCCACCCGCGTTTCCTACAAATTAAATCTGACTGGTCCGAGTGTGAGTGTAGGAACTGCTTGTTCGAGTTCGTTAGTGGCAGTTCATTTAGCTTATAAAGGATTGCTCAGTGGTGAATGTGACATTGCTTTAGCTGCTGGCGTTTCCGTAAAAACTCCTCAAAATGAAGAAACGTTGTGTCCGGAAGGAGTTTCGCCCGACGGACGTTGCTTTGCCTTTGATGCTAGGGCAAACGGCACAATTGGCGGTAATGGCATTGGGGTTGTTGTCCTCAAACGGCTGGAGGATGCGATCGCAGATCGGGATTATATTTATGCCACGATCAAAGGTTCGGCTATCAATAACGACGGTGCTTTAAAAGTTAGCTACACAGCACCTAGCGAAAATGCCCAAGCAACGGTAATTCGATCTGCTCAAATTATGGCTGAAGTTGAGCCAGAAACAATTACTTATATAGAAACTCACGGAACTGGAACGCCGATGGGCGATCCGATTGAAATCGCAGCACTCAAACAAGCGTTTCAAACCACTACAAATAAAAAAGGCTATTGTGCCATTGGTTCGGTAAAAACCAATATTGGGCATTTGGACGCAGCAGCAGGAATTGCCAGCTTAATTAAAACAACGCTAGCGCTGCACCACAAGTTGCTGCCACCCAGCCTCAACTTCCAAACTCCTAACCCTCAAATTGATTTTGAAAATAGTCCATTTTACGTTAATGACAAGCTATCTGAATGGAAAACTAACGGCATCCCCCGCCGTGCCGGAGTCAGTTCTTTCGGGTTTGGTGGCACAAATGCCCATGTCATTTTAGAAGAAGCACCGCCGATCGAACCGCCTGCAAAGTCGCGCCCGTGGCAGTTACTTTTGTTATCTGCTAAGACAAGTTCTGCTTTGGAGACGGCGACAGCAAATTTGGTCGAACATTTAAACCAGCATCCAGATCAAAACCTGGCTGATATTGCTTACACACTCCAAGTTGGTCGTCGGGTTTTCAATCACCGCCGGATGGTTGTTTGCCAAAACATTAAACCTGTGCAAAAACTACTCTCAAAGGCGGGCGAGACGCCCACCCCACAAGAGATATGGTCGAGGTCTATTAGACCTCTCCAACAAATAAACCCAAAGGCGGGCGAGACGCCCACCCCACAAGAGATATGGTCGAGGTCTAATGAAGATGCTGCAAACGCACTTTATGACCCCAAACGAGTGTTGAACGCGATTCAGGAGAAGAACGAGCGTCCCGTAGCCTTTATGTTTACGGGACTGGGGACTCATTACGTCAATATGGGTTGGGAATTGTATCAAACTGAGTCAGTATTTCGCGAATGGGTCGATCGCTGTTGCGAAATCCTTAAACCGCTTTTAGGTATCGATTTAATCGATGTACTTTATCCGAATCAAAACCAATCCAACGAGAGCGAGAACACAACTCAATCGCGTCTCGATTTGCGAAAGATGCTCGGTCGCGATCGCGAACAACCAGATGCAGCCACACAAAAACTGAATCAAACCTATCTCACCCAACCAGCAATTTTTGCGATCGAGTACGCTCTAGCTCAATTGTGGATGTCGTGGGGAATTCGTCCCGTTGCGCTGATTGGCTACAGCATAGGCGAATATGTCGCGGCTTGTCTTTCCGGGGTGTTTTCCTTAGAAGATGCTCTCAATCTTGTCGCCAAACGAGCGCAAATGATTCAACAGTTGCCAGGTGGGGCGATGCTGGCTGTTCCGCTTTCCGAAGCAGAAGTGCTTCCCCTTTTGGGTGAAAAACTCTCTTTGTCAGCGGTTAACGGATCGAAACTTTGCGTAGTTGCCGGAACTACAGATGCAGTTGAAGAATTGGCTGCTCAGTTGACTGCAAAAAATTTGGCATGTCGGCAGTTACAAACTTCACATGCCTTTCATTCTTACATGATGCAGCCAATTGCCGACTCTTTCACCGAGCTAGTAAAAACAGTTAATTTACAACCACCGCAAATTCCTTATCTATCAAACGTTACAGGAACTTGGATTACAGCCGACCAAACGACAAATCCAAGTTACTGGACAACGCATTTGTGCCAAACTGTGCGCTTTGCTGATGGAGTGAATAATTTGTGGCAAAAACAGCAGCCAATTCTGTTAGAAATTGGGCCAGGAAAAACTTTGAGCAGCTTGGTTTTACAGTGTTTAGACGAGCAAGTAGCTGATAAGATTGTGCTGCCTTCTTTGCGCCATTCTTACGAAAAACAGTCAGATTTAGCGTTTTTGCTCAACACGTTGGGTCAGTTGTGGCTTTCCGGAGTTGAGATAGATTGGTCGGGATTTTATCAGCGGGAACAGCGCGATCGCGTTCCTCTGCCAACTTATCCCTTTGAGCGCCAGCGTTACTGGATCGACCCGCCCAGATCGTGCCAGCCGCAGCCAACACCATCAGAACTTTGGCAATCTTTAGTCATGGCGGGTCAAAAACAAGCCTATGAAGGTGCATTGGAATTTGACGCAGGAACGTATCAAGAGCAAAAACTGTGGATGGATCGGTTATGCACTGCCTATATCAACCAGACTCTGAGGTATTTAGGTGCTTTTAATCATCCATCTGAAAAGTATTCGTTTGAGCAGCTATTTGAGAAATGTCAAATAATTCCTCACTATCGACAATTGCTGTCTCGATGGCTGCAAATCTTGGTAGAGCAAGGTCATTTGCAACAAAACGATCGAGGATTGTTTACGAACCTTTTGCCACTATCAACAGACTCGATTAATCATCTTTTAGAACAAGTCAGAGTTAGATGGGCAAATGCTCCTGAACCAGTAGATCTTCTCCAACGTTGTGGCGAAAATCTCGCCACTGTTCTGATTGGTGAAAAAGATGCATTAGAGTTTCACGTTGCTAAGTTTGCCGAGGAAGGAGAAGTGCCAATTCAAAACTTGCCTTCTGTGGGTTACTACAAAGCCATTATGCGAGCAACTTTAGAACGGCTGGTGGAGTTATTGCCACGAGATGTCAAGCTCAGAATTCTGGAAATTGGAGGAGGACAAGGAATTGCTACAGCAGATTTGCTGGCTGTGCTACCTCCAGAGCGAACCAACTACATCTTTACCGACGTGGGTGGGTGGTTTCTGAGTACGGCAGAGAAAAAGTATAGCAATTATCCATTTGTCGAATATCGCTTTTTGGACATTGAGCGATCGCCCATCGAACAAGGATACTCAACGCACTCGTTTGATGTTGTAATCGCTGTCAATGTAATGCACGTAACTCGAAATATTGGAGAGGCTCTTGAGCGCGTTCGCTCGCTATTAGCTCCTGGCGGCTTATTTCTGAGTTGGGAAATTACCCAACCTCAATTACTTTTTGATGTCGCCGATGGTTTGCTGATGAATCCCGTAGAGGATGAAGGACGCAGCCAAGGCAATCCATTTTTATCAAACGGTCAATGGCAGGAGGAACTACGCGATCGCGGATTTGTTCAAGTAGCAGCTTTCTCCGAGTTTGATGCGTTTGGACAGCATATTTTTATAGCTCAATCTTCTCCAAAAGCAGCACCATTAATACCGGCTGCATTCACACCATTAATTCAGCCAAAAAATGCTGAACAAAAACTACAAGTTTCCTTTGGTAAAAAACCTGAGATTGCAGACTGGTTTTACCTCCCTTCATGGAAACGCTCGATGCTGCCATCGTTTAATTCAAAGCTTCAATCACAGTCAGAATGCTGGTTAGTCTTTGTAGATGAGTGCGGCTTGGGAACTCAATTAGCGAGACGATTCCAACTTCAGGGTCAGGAGGTTATTACCGTAAAAGTTGGAGAGAAATTTGTTAGTGAAAGCAACTCTTCTAGCGAAAGGCAAGGTCAACGCACATATACAATTAATCCTCAACAAGCGAATGACTACAACAGCTTAATTAAAGAACTGCGGGCGTTGAACTCGATCCCAACAAAAATTATTCATTTATGGAGTGTCACACCGCAGAATCGAGAAGACGCAGCCCCAGATTTAGGGTTCTACAGTTTGCTGTTTTTAGTGCAGGCGATCGCAGAACACAATCTAAAGAATTCGCTCGACATTGGAATTGTGTCAAATAATATGCAGCCAGTGACGAGTGAAGAGGAACTGTGTCCGGAAAAAGCACTGATTCTCGGTCCTTGTAAGGTTATTCCATTGGAATATCCAAACGTAAAATGTCGCAGCATTGACGTTGTTATTCCTCATCCAAACAGTTGGCAAGAACAAGAACTTGTAAATCAGTTAGTAGCAGAATTTACGACTCAAAACTCTGACCAAATTATTGCTTACCGAGGCATTCATCGTTGGGTGCAAACCTTTGAAACTGTGCGATTAGAAGGAGTTGCTAAAGGGAAACTTTGCTTAAGAGAAGGAGGCGTTTATCTGATTGCAGGTGGATTGGGAGGTGTTAGCTTAACGGTAGCCGAATATCTGGCGCGGACTGTAAAGCCAAAACTGATAATAACAGGGCGTTCAGATTTTCCAGGAAAAGAAGAGCGATCGCAATGGCTATCGACTCACGATGAGCAGGATGATATCAGCATCAAAATCCGCAAAATCCAGAACCTCGAAGCGCTGGGTGCGGAGGTACTGATACTCAAAGCTGATGTTACTAACTACGAACAAATGTCCGATGCGATCGCTCAGGCAAATCATCAATTTGGTCAAATTAATGGAGTAATTCATGCCGCTTTTGTCCCCAGAGGATGCATGATTCAACGTAGAACAAAAGAAACAGTTGGTGCTGATATTGGACCGAAAGTCAAGGGAACGCGAGTACTCGATACCCTCTTCAAAGATGCCAAACTCGATTTCTTTTTACTCTTTTCATCACTATACGCCTTTGAACCTCTAGCGGGTCAGGTAGACTACGTTGCTGAAAGTGCATTTCTGGACGCATTTGCTCACTACAGTATCTCTAAACGAAATGGGACTTCGATCAAAAGCATTAATTGGGATGGATGGAGCGGTATTGGAGCAGCAGTTTCCTTTACAGCAAAGTATAAAGAGATTACAGGAGAAAATATCCGAGACGGAATGATGCCAGAAGAAGGCATTGAAGCATTGAGACGCATTCTATCTAATAGCACAGTACCTCAGATAGTAGTATCAACTCACGATTTACCCACTCTTCTAACTAAAGTTGAGCAGAAACTTTCCCTACAAGCCTTACAAAAGGCTGAAATTTCCAAACCAATCCGTCAACGACCCGAACTGAAAAATACCTATGTTGCTCCCAGTAACGAGCTAGAGCGCAAAGTTGTTGAAAGTTTTGAGAAATTTTTGGGATTTGAGCAGGTTGGTATACATGATAACTTTTTTGTTTTAGGAGGAGATTCTCTAACTGGAAGTGTCTTGATCAAACAGCTAAGCGATATCTTTCAGATAGAACTACCCCTTCGTTCTCTCTATGAAGCACCCACCGTAGCAGAATTAGCTGTAGTGATTGAAAAGATTTTCATAGAGGAGTTAGATGCATTGACTGAAGAAGAAGCAAATTTGATTTTGGACTCTAACGCACAAGGTAATTAACAATGAACATTCAAGTAGTTGGTGTTGTCGGAGCCGGAGTTATGGGAATAGGGGTATCGCAAAACCTCGCTCAAACAGCTCATCAGGTGATTCTACTGGATATTTCAGAAGAGATACTCGAACGTGCCAAACAAGAAATTAAGAAAAATCTCCGGTTTCAAGGGCTTTTCAAAAAAGGTGAGAAAACCGATAGTCCCGAAGATATTCTACAGCGAATTAAGTTTTCCACCAATTATCAATTTCTAGAATCGGCAGAGTTTGTGATTGAAAACACAACCGAGAAATGGGATATTAAGCAGCAAGTTTACGAAAAAATTGACGTTATTTGCCCCAAAGAAACCGTCTTTGCTGGCAATACATCGGCGATTCCAATTACTCGCCTTGCCTCAGCGACCAAGCGTGCTTCTAAAGTGATTGGGATGCATTTTATGAATCCCGTCCCAATGAAGCCGATGGTTGAAACCATTCGCGGCTATCATACCTCCGATGAAACAATTGAGACAGCAAAGAAATTGTTAGCTCAGATGGGCAAGGAATGTATTCTCGTTAATGACTCGCCAGGATTTGTTTCTAACCGCGTACTGATGTTAACCATTAATGAAGCTATTTTTATCCTACAAGAACAAGTCGCTTCAGCATCAGAGGTGGATAGAATTTTCAAAACTTGCTTTGGTCACAAAATGGGACCGCTAGAAACTGCTGACTTGATTGGGTTAGATACGATTCTTTTATCGATTGAGGTTTTGTATGAAAGCTTCAACGACAGCAAATATCGCCCCTGTCCGTTGTTGAAGAAAATGGTGGATGCGGGGTTCTACGGTCAAAAAAGCGGACAAGGGTTTTATACCTATAATTAAACTTTCAGAAACTTGAGAAGAACAGTAATCGATCAAACTAACCAACCATGAAAGACGCTAAAGCCAAGATTAAGAAATTCCTGTCGCAGTATTTTGTCAACCATGAATTACAAGACAATGAAGATATCTTTGCTCAGGGTTTTGTGAATTCAATGTTTGCCATGCAACTGGTTTTGTTTGTAGAACAAGAGTTTCAAGTCACGATCGAGAATGATGACCTCGACATTGAAAACTTTAACACTATAAATGCGATCGCTAAATTACTCGAACGTAAAATGGCTGTCTTTGCAGGCAATTGACCCAAAAAAATTGCAGAATTAACGCAACTTTTAGCCGCTGAGGTGATACAATGGAAATAAAATTAACTGACGCTCAAAAAAACGCTCAAACAACATTTAGAACCTTTGTAAATGAAGAAATCGTGCCGCTGGCAAATCAATGCGATCGCGAAGAACGCACTCCTCCTCAGCTAATTGAAAAACTAGCTCAAAGGGGATATTTGGGCGCCCTGTTGCCCAAAGAAAGCGGTGGGGGTGGGATGGATGCGATCGCATACGGTCTTCTCTCAGAAGAAATCGGACGGGGCTGTTCTTCACTGCGAAGTTTAATAACCGTTCACAACATGGTCGCGCACGCTTTACTCAAGTGGGGGAGTCAATTTCAAAAAGAGTTCTGGATTCCCAAATTAGCATCTGGTGAAGCGATCGCAGCCTTCGCTTTGAGCGAAGCGAATGTGGGAAGCGATGCCAAAAATGTAGAGACGACAGCAACTCGTTGTGGGGACTCTTACATCCTAAACGGGCAAAAGAAATGGATTACCTACGGACAAATCGCTGATGTTTTCTTAGTTTTTGCTCAATCTGAAAGTAAACCCTCTGCTTTTTTGGTTGAAAAAAACACTCCAGGTCTTTCTATAAAACCAATTTTTGGGATGTTGGGTGCTAGAGCTTCAATGCTCGCAGAACTGCACTTGAATGATTGTCGAATTCCGCTTACAAATCTCGTTGGCAGGGAAGGATTTGGTTTCTCCCACGTAGCATCTACTGCCCTAGATTGCGGAAGATACAGCGTAGCTTGGGGTTGTGTAGGCATTATCCAAGCTTGTTTGGAAGCTTGCCTTCAATATACAAGTCAACGCAAACAATTCGGCGTTTATTTGAAAGACCACCAATTAATTCGGCAAGCGATCGCTGAGATGATAGTTAATGTTAAAGCAGCAAGATTACTGTGTTATCAAGCTGGCTATCTCAGAAACCTGGGCGACCCAAAATCGATAATGGAAACCTCAATTGCTAAATACTTTGCCTCCACAAGAGCAACTAAAGTAGCCAATGATGCCGTACAAATTCATGGGGCTAATGGTTGCAGTAGTGATTACTCAGTTCAAAGGTATTTGCGAGACGCCAAAATTATGGAAATTATCGAAGGTAGTACCCAGATTCAACAGCTTACCATCGCCGAGTATGGTTATCAAGATCCTATATTTCCAGCTAATTCGATGGCGATGTCTCAGAAGCAGTTAGTAAACAAGTGTTAACCCACTAATAACGTAAGTTGCTAGTTACATCCAAAGATACTGGTAATTGGTAATGGGTAATAGGTAATTGTCAAGAATACGCTGCCAATGAACCCAATTCCCAATTCCCAATTCCCAATTACCAACACCAAAGTGTTTCGCATTCCTGGGAAAACGGTATAACCATTTTGAATTTTGAACTTTGAATTGCTTATGATTGGTCTAAAACCTGAAATAGCAGAAAACAAGCAAAGCGATAAAAAAGCGATTAAATGCGTCGTTTGGGATTTGGATAATACCCTCTGGAATGGCGTGTTGTTGGAGGACGATCGCGTTTGTTTGCAAGACAATGCGATCGCTATCATTAAAACCTTGGATAGTCGAGGAATTTTGCAGTCTATTGCCAGCAAAAATGATTACGCCAAAGCAATGGCAAAACTTCAAGACTTTGGATTAAGCGAGTATTTTATCTACCCGCAAATCAATTGGAACTCTAAAGCTCACTCGATTCAGGAAATCGCTAAATCTATCAATATCAGCACAGATGCGATCGCATTTATTGATGACCAGTTATTTGAACTGGAAGAAGTACGTTTCTCTCTACCTGAAATACTCTGTATTAACGTAACCGATCTAGAGCAACTGCTAGATCTGCCGGAAATGAATCCTCGTTTCATTACCGAGGATTCAAAAAATAGAAGACTGATGTACCTTAGCGATATAAATCGTAAAAAAGCCGAGGAAAAATTTGTTGGTTCTCAAGAAGAGTTCTTAGCAACGCTCAACATGCACTTCACTATCTCTTTTGCCAAAGAAGAAGATTTGCAGCGAGCGGAAGAATTAACAGTACGAACGCATCAGTTAAATACAACGGGTTATACCTATTCCTATGACGAACTCGATCGATTTCGGCAATCAGAGAACCATAAACTGCTAATCGCTAGCTTGGAAGATAAGTATGGAAGCTACGGGAAAATCGGATTAACTCTCGTGGAATGCCAAGAAAACCTGTGGACAATAAAACTATTGTTAATGTCTTGTCGCGTCATGTCCAGAGGTGTCGGCACAGTTATGCTTAACTACATTACCAAGTTAGCCAAAGAAAATAACGTTCGTCTGTGCGCCGAATTTGTTTCAAACAATCGCAATCGAATGATGTATATCGCCTATAAATTTGCGGGCTTTAAAGAAAGTGATAAAAAAGGCGAACTGGTAATCCTGGAAAACGATCTTAATCAAATTCAACCATTCCCTGAATATATGAAAGTCCAGATTATCGATTAAACTTCAAAAATCGTTAGATCAAATCCGTTGGCATCAAAATTATTCATCTTTACTTTCTTCCTGTTCTCTGTGCCTCTGTGGTTTTAATAGTAAAGATGCAACCGGAAACGATATTATTTAGTGATGGAGATGAGAAACAATGTCCTTAAATGAAGAAGTCCTCACCCTAAGATCTAAACTTTCACCCGCAAAACGAGTGCTGCTGGAAAAACGGTTGCGGGGTGAAGTCGAACCCGATTCTCGCACTAATTCCCCACAAGAAAAACTCCCCGCAATAACCCCCAATCCAGACGAGCAGTATCAACCTTTTCCACTTACTGACGTTCAACAAGCTTACTGGGTTGGTCGCAGTGGTATTTTTGAGTTGAGCAACATATCAACCCATGTTTATTTTGAGATTGAAGTTGTTGATTTAGATATAAAAAAATTTGAAAAAGCTTGGCAGCGACTGATTGACCGCCATGATATGCTGAGGGCGATCGTGCGACCCGACGGGCAACAGCAGATTTTAGAGCAAGTGCCTGCTTATAAAATTAAAGTTTTAGACTTGCGCGGGAAAGACTCACAAATAATTGCTTCCCAGTTAAGGCAACTGCGCGAGCAATTGTCGCACCAAGTGCTACCTGCCGACCAATGGCCTCTGTTTGAAATTCAAGCTGCTCAATTAGATGACAATAAAATCAGACTTTGCCTCAGTTTAGACATATTAATTGGCGATGCTTGGAGTTTCGATATTATTATAGGAGAGCTAGTTGAATTAATCCAAAAGCCCGATCTAGTCTTTCCTCCTTTAGAAATCTCATTTCGGGATTATGTTTTAGGAGAAATTGCCTTACGTAATTCACAACTGTATCAACGCTCAAAAGAGTATTGGTTAAACCGAATTAATACCTTACCGCCATCTCCGGAATTACCGCTAGAGAAGAATCTGACTGCTGTTAAATATCCTCGTTTCGTACACCGAACTCGCAAATTAGACCCAGATACTTGGGTTCGTCTCAAAAAGCGGACTACCGAATCTAGCTTGACACCTTCTGGTCTGTTGCTGGCTGCTTTTGCCGAAATTCTGACCGTTTGGAGTAAGAGTCCAAAATTTACTATCAATCTAACGCTGTTTAATCGTCTGCCCTTGCATCCACAGGTGAATCAAATTGCTGGAGATTTCACCTCGCTGACTTTACTTGCGGTAGATAATTCGGGAGAAGATTCATTTGAAGCGCGATCGCAACGCATTCAAAAACAACTGTGGGATGACTTTGACCACCGTTATTTTAGCGGCGTGCAAGTTTTACGCCAATTAGCTCGCATCCAGAAGCGGTCTTCAGGGGTGCTAATGCCAGTCATCTTTACCAGTACCTTGATTAATGACGGTATCACTCGTGACGCAGCAAGCGAAAAATTATCATCAATTCACAAACTGGGAGAAGTCGTCTACAACATCAGCCAAACTCCCCAGGTTTATCTAGACCTTCAGGTGAATGAAACAGGAGGTACTCTGGTTGTTGATTTAGATGCCGTAGAAGAACTGTTTCC
>DNGJ01000257.1 GCA_003486305.1 Cyanobacteria bacterium UBA11371 | reverse complement strand
ACGGTATGCGATGCCCGTACTCGTACTTATCACGGTTGGTTAATTGCGGCACTTGAACCACCGAGTCAGCGGACGTTGTTGCTGTCGCATTTAGAAGCAAGTTTGGAAGTGGCAGGGCGAGTTTGGGGACTGGGAACGAATTTTTGGCAGAGTAATACGATTTCGCCGTTAGGATATCAACTGCTGCGTTGTTTTACGATTGACCCGGTGCCAACTTGGGTTTGGAGTTGGGATAATTGGCAACTAACGCGGGAGTTGGTGATGCCTGATGGTTTGGGTAATCGGTCATCGGTAATGGGTAATGGGGAGGTAGGGACAATCACCGATGACCAATTACCAATTACCAACTACCAATTACCAATTACCAATTCGATTTTGATTCGGTATCGTTACGATGGGGTGGAAGCGGCTATATTAAGGCTGCGACCGTTAATCGGCGATCGCAATTTTCACCACCAGCAATCTGCGGAAGCCCAATTGCAATTTTCCCAATTAGTAGGCGTCGGGCAAGTTTGTCTGCAAGCAATTCGTCCGGGGTGGGTAGGGACGCCGTGGCAATTGCGTTGGAATCGCGGAGATTATCAACCGGAAGGGGTGTGGTATTGGGGATATCGCTATCCGGAAGAAACCCTGCGAGGATTGGGCGATCGCGAAGACCTTTACAGTCCAGGTTATATAACCGTCACCCTACAACCGGGAGATACCCTAATCTTAGAAGCTAAAGTAGGATGGCCCGCATCCGAAACCTTTTTGAGCGCAGAAGATTTTGAGCAAGCATTGCTGGCACAGCATTCACCCCAAAAGCAACCAACAACTGACGATGATATTTGGCGGCAATTGTTACGTGCTGGAGAGCAATTCATCGCCTATCGCGCTTCGATTAGCGGGCCGACGATCGTAGCAGGCTATCCTTGGTTCAACGATTGGGGAAGGGATACTTTAATTGCACTACCTGGATTGGCAATCGTACCGCAGCGCTTTTCCCTCGCCAAAGGCTTGCTGCAAACCTTCGGTTATTATTGCGATCGCGGATTGATTCCCAATGCGTTTCCAGATGCGGGAGCAGAGCCTTTCTATAACAGCATCGATGCCACGCTATGGTGGATCGAAATTTTGGGAATTTACCTGGAAGCAAGCGGGGATTGGGATTTTTTAACCGAGCAATATCCCACCGTGCGGCAAATTTACAAAGCTTTCTGCGGCGGGACGCTTTACAATATCCGCGTCGATGCCACCGATGGACTGCTGACTTGGGATGCTGCTGGTGTGGCGTTGACTTGGATGGATGCTGTGGTTGACGGTCATCCGATTACTCCCCGTTGCGGTAAAGCAGTGGAAATTAACGCGCTGTGGTATTCGGCGTTATGTTGGGCAAGCTTTTGGGCAGAAAGATTATCAATCCAGATGCCAGAAAAGGCCGAGAAGTTACAAGCTCAAGCTCAGCGCTATCTGATGCAAGCCCAGCAGGTACAGCAATCGCTGCAAAAATTTTGGAATCCCACCAGGCAATATTTCTACGATACGATTTCCCCCGATGACCAACCCGACCCCAGCATTCGCCCTAATGCTGTTTTAGCTTTGTCGCTTTCCCATTGCGGATTCGATCCGGATCAAGCGCGGCGGGTTTTGCAACTGGCAAGAGATCGCTTGCTTACTCCCTACGGTTTGCGATCGCTCGACCCCTTTGACCCTAAATACATCGGTCACTACGGCGGTAACCCCAAGCAGCGCGACAGCGCCTACCATCAAGGTACTGTTTGGAGTTGGCTGATCGGCCCGTTTATCGCCAGCTGGAAACGCTTCTACCAAAACGAACCCGTTCCCTTTGATTGGCAGCCTTTACTCGATCACTTCCAGCACCAAGCTTGTCTCGGTTCAATTTCCGAAATCTTTGATGGCGATCCTCCCCACCTGCCTAAAGGCGCTTTTGCTCAAGCTTGGTCTGTCGCCGAACTGATTCGTCACTGGCGCAATTGATTTTAGATTTTAGATTTTAGATTTTAGATTTGTCTCGAGTGCTTTAATCCTTCAGACACGTCCAAACTTTCTTTATCATAAGTTGCCACTTTTATCAATCCCTTTCACTAGCCCCTACTGCTAATCGGCAAGATTTAGGCAAAGTTGTAGACAAAACTAATTGATTTAGGGGAGGGTAGAAGAGTACACGGATTTCAGCCATTTGGTGAAATCCTTGTCAGGCTTATGATTTTCAAATGGGCTGTACTGGATTTGAACCAGTGACTTTGACTTAATCCTAGTCAAAATCAACCTTTTCACTCACTTTTCTCTCACTTATCCAAACCACTGAGAGAAAGTTGAGAGAAGAAAATGACAGACTCCAATAAATTGATTGGCTATGAAGCATTGAGGGCACTCTATGAATCAATCAAAGCCAGTACGCCAAAAGGTGTAGGGCTGAAACGAGAAACCAAAGGGGGCAAGTCGTACCTTCAGCTTCAGTTCACCATAGGCGATAAGCGCGTAGCCAAGGCGTGCAACTGCTCTTTTACCGAAGATGGTATTCGCAATGCTGTCCTAAAGGCTCAGAAGGTCGCAGAAGCCTTAACAAAATTTTCCACTGAATCTGAGTTCTGGGCATGGTACGATTCTGAAGTCCTGGGAAAAAGCCGCATCAAGAACGACCTCATCACGTTCGGTGAAGCCATTAAGCTAGTTGAGGATGAGTTCTGGCGCAGCAAAGCTCGGACAACCAAGCGCAAGCGCGATCGCAGTAACCCTAGCGACATAAAATCATGGACTGATACCTACGGAAAGTTCTACAAGCACTTACCCGTCGATAAAGCAATGAGCGTATCGGACTTTATGACAACGCTTGGGCGATGGGAGCCAGGCACGAAAGCCTACAAGGTTGCCGTCAGTGCTATGCGGAAGCTGGCGCGATCAGCTGAAAATGCTGTCTGTATCGAGAAATTGAACAAAATAGATTCAAAACAGACAGAATTTCGTAATGACCTGCAAAGCGTAGACATTGACCTCTTTATTAAAATCCGAGATAAAGTCCTGGGCATTACAGAAAAACTGCACCCAAATGCTCGCTTGGATTCTCGTAAGGACTGGATGTGGGTATTCTCAACTCAGATGGTTTACGGCTTACGCATCAGCGAAGTATTCGCCATCTTGAATCTGACGAAACCATTCAAGACTCCAGATGGCGTGACGATACCGGCATTGAACGACCCCACGAACAAAGACAACATCATAGCCATCGGCGAGTTCACAGACATAGGTACTACCACCAAAACCGGCTTTCGGTTGGCTGTACCTATACCACATCCACGGTATCCTGACCTGGTTAAGCAATTGGAGATTAAAGCATGTCGCAAGCCAAATAATAAACCACGAGAAGACAGCTGCCCTGAGACTATTGCAAAATTTTACTCTCAAACAGCGCGGGCAAAGCTTGTAAAATGGCATCTTGATTTAACCCAAACCCACGCATTACGCCATCTGGCGAACATGAACGGACGCACATCTGGAGTCAACCCGACGGCACTGGCGCAATCGTTGGGTCATTCCGTCCAGATGAACGAGAATACCTACACCAAGCGGGTAGCCACCAAAACCAAGCT